>SLDM01000067.1 GCA_007125255.1 Phycisphaerales bacterium | reverse complement strand
TGCGGCGGCAGGAAATAGAGAATGCCGCCCCGGATTCACCGAGCGTGAAACTTCCCGCCACATCGCACGACTATACTCCTGTGGTTAGCCGATAGAAGTCCCGACAGACATTCCTGTCAGCCATCCCGATCAACGTCATTGTTCCGGGGAAGATCCCGGCTGAACCAGACCTCGCTCCTCACGCCGACGGAGGCCCGCCCCCGATGCCCGATCCCCTCGATGACAAACCCACGATCCAGTCGACCGATCCGGAGGACGCAGCCCGGCAGGTCACCGAAGCCCACGAACGCATTCGCAAGGAGATCGCCAAGGTCATCGTCGGGCAGGACGATGTGGTCCAGGAACTGCTGACCTGCATCTTCTGCGGCGGACACGGGCTTGTCGTCGGTGTGCCGGGCCTGGCCAAGACGCTCTTGATCTCCACCATCGCCCGAACGATGTCCCTCGGCTTTTCCCGGATCCAGTTCACGCCCGACCTGATGCCGTCAGACATGACCGGCACCGAGGTGATCGAGGAGGACAAATCGACCGGTTCGCGCGAGCTGCGCTTCGTGAAGGGCCCGATTTTCTCCAACGTCATCCTCGCGGACGAGATCAACCGTACGCCGCCCAAAACGCAAGCCGCGCTGCTCGAAGCGATGCAGGAGCGGCAGGTCACCGCGGGCGGGGTTCGTCACGCGCTTCCCAGCCCCTTCTTCGTTCTCGCCACCCAGAACCCCATCGAGCAGGAGGGCACCTATCCCCTGCCCGAAGCGCAGCTCGACCGGTTCATGTTCAACATCCGGATCGAATACCCGACCGAAGAGCAGGAACTGCAGATCGTCCAGCGGACGACGAGCGAGGACCATGCCGATCTTTCGTCGGTGATCACCGGTGAAGAGGTGGAGAAGATCCAGCACATTGTCCGGCAGGTCCCGGTCGCGGATCACATCGTGCGCTATGCACTGCGAATGACCCGCGCGACGCGCGTCCGCGAGGCATCGAAGAAGCCCGAGGTCGTCGAGAACTACGTGAGCTGGGGCGCCGGTCCCCGCGCGAGCCAGTACCTGGTGCTCGCGGCGAAAGCGCGGGCAATCCTCAGCGGCTCAACCCACGTCATGCCCGAACATATCCAGGCGGTCGCCCTGCCGGTCCTGCGTCACCGTGTGATCACGAACTTCAACGCCGAGGCAGATGGAATCACCACCGATGACATCATCCGCACGCTGATCGACGAAACGCCGGTTGACGGATCCGATCCATCGAGCGAACGCCAGATGAATGCGGTCATGCGATCCTCGTGAGGCTCGTGATCATCTTGATCATCCTGATCATCGCTCTGCCGGCAACCTTTGCAGCAAGCCCATGCCCGGACCGTCCTCCCGATTGAACCCATGCCCGATTCGACTTCATCACCCACGACCGGCCGCGCGGAGAACTACCTCGCGCCGGAAACCCTCGGCCAGCTTGCGCCGTTTGAGCTTCGAGCGAAGATGATCGTCGAAGGCGTGATGAGCGGCATGCACCGCTCGCCCTACCAGGGGATGGCGGTTGAGTTCGCCCAGCACCGCCAGTACGTCGCGGGAGATGATCTCAAGCATCTCGACTGGAAGGTCTTCGGCCGGTCGGACAAGCTTTATCTCAAGCAATACCAGCAGGAGACCAACCTTGACGTGGTCGTGCTCGTCGACGCCTCCGCGTCGATGGCGTTCGGGACGCTGCCGGTGAAACCGAAATGGGGCGGTACCGCCGCCAGCCGCGCGAAGAACCACTGGACCAAGTTCGATCACGCCACCGCCCTGGCCATCGCCATTGCGTACCTCTGTCTCCAGCAACAGGACCGGGTCGGCGTCGGCATCTTCGCCGATGAACTCCGGTCGATGATCAAGCGCTCGAGCGCGCGCAGCCAGTGGCGCTCCATCGTCAACATTCTGAGCGCTGAACCGGTCGAATCGCAGACCAACCTCACCCGCGTCGCGGAACAGGTTCTGAGCAAGGTCACCAACCGCGCGCTCTTCGTGATCATCTCCGACCTCTTTGACGATCCGGAAGCGATCAAGACCGCGCTCGCGCGGTTTCGGCATGCGCGGCACGATGTCATCCTGATGCACACGATGGACCGGCAGGAGATGCGTTTCGATTACACGCAGCCCGCGCCGTTTCTCGGCATGGAGAACGAGGGCCGCCTGCGGATCGATCCCCGGGCGCTGCGGGATGCGTACCTCGAGGCAATCAATGCTCATGTCGAGAAGATCAGCAAGCTGGCGCTGGGATTCGGTTTCGACTACCAGCGCGTCGACACCCACGAATCGGTCGGTCCCGCCCTGGCCTACCTGCTGGCCCGCCGGAACGCGCAGATGAAACGGAGCAAATTCGGATGATGCGGGGAGGCGCGACATGAGCTTCATCACGCCCGCCCTGTTCATTGCGGGAGCGATCGCCGTCGCGGTCCCGATCCTGATCCATCTGCTCAGCCGGCAGCGGCGCCGGCCGATCGAGTTCGGCGCGATGCGGTTTCTCTTTGAAGCATTCCGCAAACACAAACGGCGCCTGCGGCTGGAACAGCTCCTTCTGCTGCTGGTTCGGTGCCTGATTGTTTTTCTGCTCGGTGCGGCGCTCGCGCGGCCGGTCCTGGAACAGACCGGCCTGCTCGATCTCGGCTCGAGCCGAACCGTCTACCTCGTCATCGATGACGGCCTCGTCTCGGGCGCGGAAACCGCCGATGGCCGCACCGCCCTCGAACTGCACACCGAACGGGCGCTCGCGGTCATGGGCGCGCTGGACAGCCAGGACCGGGTCGGACTGATCACCACCGCCCAGCCGGCGCGGGATCGCCTGATTCCACCGTCGAGTGACCGCCGCGCGGTCCGCCAGTTGATTGAAGAGCTGGTGCCACGTGATGCGCCGACGGACATGATCGGCGCGTTTGATCGGCTCCGCCGCGCGCTGGAGGAGGGTGACGAACCGAACGCGCAGGTCATGGTGTACCTGTTCAGCGAGTTCCGCGCCGGCTCCGCCGCGCTGGATGCGTCGCTGCCCGGCGGGCTGAGCGAGGTGATGGAAGGCGTCACGCTGCTTGCGGCGCCTCCCGCGGAAACGGCCATCCCGAACACCCAGATCACCTCCATCGAACCGGTGCGGCGGGTGCTTCTTCCGGATGGAGCGGGCGGCGGCGATGCCGGCACACAGGTCCTGGTGCGGCTGCGGCGAACCGGCGGCGCGATGGAACGCGACATCACGCGCGTGCACCTGGAAGGAACCGGCATCAGCACGCCCGAGCCGCGCAGCGTCAACTGGGAACCCGGACAGGCGGAGGCGAGCGTTGATTTCCGCATCGCGGCCGGGGCGCAGCGCAGTCGTGAGATCGTGCTCACCGCGCGCATTGATGACGATGCGCTCCTGGCGGACAACCAACGGCGGCAGATGCTGCTCAGGCGCGATCAATTGCGCGTCGTCGTGCTTGATCGCCGCACGTTCGGCTTTGAGGGCACGATTGACCGCTTCCGGGCCGGTCAGTGGTTCCGGCGCGCCCTGGAGCCGATGGAGAGCGGCGCGATTCAGACGATCGAGGTCGAATCCGGCGCGGTGACCGGTTCGGATCTGCGTACCGCGGACATCGTCTTCGCGCCCCGGCCGGACCTCATCACCGAAGAGGGGTGGGATCTTCTCCGCGCGTTCGTCGATGACGGCGGTCTGCTGGTCGTCTCGCCCCCGGGCGAATTGACGGTTCACCCGTGGACCGAGCGCATGCTGGAGGCGCTCCCTCTGCCGGTGCGCCTCGCGCTGGAAACAGAAGAGAATCCGGATGGCTGGCTGATGCATGAGTCCCAGCCGGCCAGCGGGCTGCTGCGCCTCATTGCCAGCGATCTGGAAGAGCTGGTGCGCCCGATCATCAGCGTGCGCCGCCTGCCGATTGAACCGGAAACCGGTGACGCGACGGCCGTGCTGGCGTTCGAGGATGGTTCTCCGTTTGTCATCAGCGCGGTTCCGAGCCCGCCCTCATCGCGGGAACAGGCGAACGCCACCGCCGAGGGTGAGGGCGGCGTGCCGCGCGGCACCGGCGAGATGAATGCCGGCCTGGTCGTGCTCTTCGCCACCGCGCCGGAATTGAGCTGGACGACCCTGCCGGGCAAGCCGCTGATGGTGCCACTGGTCCAGGAGATCGTCCGTCAGGGACTCGGTGCCGCCGAGGACACCGGCCAACTGCTCGCCGGCAGCCGTCCGGTCCTTTCCGGTTCGCGCAGCGCCATTGAACTGATCGGGCCGGATGACCTTCGCGTGGCGATGGATGATCGCGGTCGCCCGACGGCGCCGTTCGACCATGCCGGCGTGTACACCGCGCGGGATGCCTCGGGCCAGGATCTGCGGCGTGTCGTGGTGAACATCGTCCCGGATGCAGGGCGCACCGATCCCCAGTCGAGTGCCGCGGTTCGCGCCTGGCTGCAGACGACCGGCGCGTGGTCGTGGCTGGATGGAGAAGACCCCGCGGCGGCGCTCCGCGCGATGTCCGGCGCCTCGCCGCTGGCCATGTGGCTGCTGCTGGCGCTGGTCCTCCTGATTATTCTCGAAACGATTCTTGCGCGGTGCTTCAGCCATGCGATGCGGCCGGATGAGCGCGGTTCCGGCCTTTCCAGTACCGGTCGCCGCGGCCGTCTGGCGCCGACGTTGCGGGCATCCGCCGCCGCTGACGATGACGATCGCGCCGATGCCTCGGTGCCGCGACCGGCCGTGGCGGGAGGGGGTGCCGGCTCGTGAGCGAATTTCTCCGCCAACTCTTCGACCTTCAGGTCATTCCCGAGGACGCCGAGGTCATCCAGCTCGTCTGGGAACGCCCCTTCGCGCCGTATCTCTGGGCGCTGTTCATCATCATCGGCGGCCTCTTTGCGATCTGGTCGTACAGCCGGCTGACCGGGAACCGGATCGGCCGCGGGATGCTCGCCGCCACGCGTTTTGCATTGATTCTGTTCGCGCTGGTTCTACTGAGCGGGCCGATGCTGCAGGTTCCGCGTGAGTCGACCGAGCCGGACTGGGTGTTGATCCTCGCCGACCGCAGCGCGTCGATGCAGATTGCGGACGTTCAGATCGGCGAGGACCCCCGCGCCCGGCAGTCGCGCGATCAACAGTTGCGCGAGATCCTGGCGGAGCACGGTGAGATCTGGAGCGCGATGGCGAATCAGCGCGAAGTGGTCTGGCTCGGCTTTCACCACGGCGCCTTTGCGCTGGCGCGGTCAGAGGATGAAGACTCCGCGATTCCCGTCGATCTCGGCCCGCCGGACGGACCGCGCACGCATATCAATGCCGCGCTCGATCAGGCCCTGCAGCGGGCCGCGGCCCGGCCGATCAGCGGCGTGCTGCTGCTCTCGGACGGTCGCACGACCGATCCGCCCCAGCGTTCGGTTCTGCGGCGGCTTCAGGCCGATGCCATACCGGTCTTCACGGTCGGACTCGGCTCGCCGGAACCGCTCGCGGAGGTCGCGATCCGCCGCATCGACGCACCCCGGCGGGCGTACGTGGGTGACAAGGTGCCGGTGATCGTGCGGCTCGATCGCGATGGTCCCGCCGCCCAACGCCCCGCGACCGTGCGGCTGATCGATGAGTTGTCCGGCGAGGAGCTGGCCCGGGAAGAGCTCATGGCCGGCGATGAGCTGGATCAGGTGACGCTCAACGCTTCGCCCGACCTGGCCGGGGAGACAAGCTGGCGGGTGGTCGTGGAAACCGATGAACCCACCCTCGTGCCGGAGAACACGGAACGCGCTTTCGGCATCGATCTCATCGACCGCCCGATGCGGGTGTTGTACGTCGACGGCTACCCGAGGTGGGAGCAGCGGTTCCTCAAGAACCTGCTGGTGCGCGAGGAGTCGATCGACAGCTCGATTCTGCTGCTGTCGGCGGACCGCGCGTTCGCCCAGGAAGGTGACACCCCCATCACGCGTCTGCCCCGTTCGCCGGAGGAATTCGCGGACTTTGATGTAATCGTGATCGGCGATGTGCCGGGCGGGTACTTCACGCCGCAGCAGCTGGACATGATACGTGACCACGTCGCCGAGCGCGGCGCGGGCCTGTTGTGGATCGGCGGCGAGCGCTCGACGCCTTCGACGTATGCCGGCACCGTTCTGGCGGATCTGCTTCCGATGCGCGGTTCGCTCGACCTGTCGCCGATCGCGCGGCCGGTCAACATGATCGCCACCGAGCGGGCCGACCGGTTGGGCGTGTTGCAATTGACGACCCCGGGCGACGTCGGCTGGCCGCGCGAGCTGTCCGATCCCGAGTATGGCTGGTCGCAACTGCGATGGGCGCAGAGAATTGATCCCGCGCAGCTCAAGCCCGCGGCGGAAGTGCTGGCCGAGACGGCTTCGCCGGTCAACGAGGACTCCCTGCCGCTGGTCGTGATGATGCGCTTCGGCGCGGGATCGAGCGTGTACGTGGCGACGGATGAGATCTGGCGCTGGCGTTTCGGCCGGGGTGAGCTGCTGCCCGAGCAGTTCTGGGTGCAGATCATGCGCATGCTCGGTCGGGAGACGCTGGCCGCGACGGGAGAGAACGCGGTGTTCGAGGTCACCCCCCGCCGCGTGCAGACCGGTCAGCCGGTCCGCGTTGACCTGCGCCTGATCGATGCCCGGCTCGCCGATCGCGCCGACCGCAGCGTCGCGGCCGCGCTGATCAACCGCGAGGGTGAGACCGTCGCCGAGCTTGAACTCATCCGGCAGGACGGCAGCGAGGCGCGGTTCTCGACCACCCACCTGACCGACCGGCCGGGCACGTACACGGTGCGGCTGGTCGAACCGGCACTGGATGAGCTTCGCCTGGAGTCGGAGCTCGAGGTCTTCACGCCGGAAGACGAGTTGCGTCATCCCGAGACCGATCACGCGCTTCTGGCGGAGCTCTCCGAGGCGACCGGGGGGCGACTGCTCGAGCCGGATGAATTGAGCGAGCTGAACGAGTGGTTGCCCAACCGGGCGGTGACGAC
>SLDM01000279.1 GCA_007125255.1 Phycisphaerales bacterium | reverse complement strand
GAGTTCGCGAATGATCTCCGGATCCCCCGATTCGAGTGACCGCTCTTCCAGAAGATCAAACGCGAACTGCGCCGCGTCCGGCGCGGAGAGGCGTTCGGAGAGGGCCACTTCCAGAACCTGCCGCACCAGGGTCAGCAGCCGGTCTGCGGCAACCTCCGCGCGCTCCGGACTTCTCAGGAGATGATCCGCAAGCTCGCCGGCCGCCTCGAGAAAGCGCTCGGCGCGATCAACGCGGAGATCCCGCCCGGCCTGCCGGTACGCGCGGAAGAGCGCGGTGGTGACCTGCAGGCGCGCGGAGACATACGCCGGGTCACTCCGCTCAATATCCTCCAGCGCGGCGATCTCTTCTTCGGTCAGTTCTTCCTGCCGGCTGGCGCGATGCACCAGGAGTCGGCTGGCGAACTCCGTTTCCGGATACGCTTTGAGATACCGCTCCACCAGGGTCACACGCTCCGCATCGAGCTCGGCATCATCCTGATCGCGCAACAATCGTTCGAGCGAGACGATGGCCATCCGAAGCGCCTCGGCGGCGTGCTCGCGCGGAAGATCTTCCACCGCCCTGAGGAACTGTTCCCGCGCCGCGCGGTACTCGCCCAGCTCGAATCGGGCCCAGCCGAGCAGGCGGTGACAGGCCGCGACCATCTCGGCGGTGGTGTTCGGATCGGCCGCGCGCAGCGCCGCTTCCAGTTCCCCGGCAATCGTCCGGTACGCCTCCTCATGCTCCGCGCGGGACCAATCTTCCTCGTCGCGCTCCTTCGCGGCCGCTTCCCGTTGCAACAGGACGCCCCGCAGGTACCGCTGGAGAAAGCCCGTCCCCGCCAGGGTCTCAATGCCGAAGCGCTCGGCGAGATCGAGAACCTGTTCCAGTTCCCCGCGGGCGGAGAGCTGCCCGACGGCGAGCGCCGCCAGTTCGCCGGCGCCGAAGCGATCGGGCTCGGCCTGCAGGGCCGCGAGTGCCGCCAGGCGCAGCCAGGCGATCGGAACCGGCGCCGGGGCCTCCTCATCCACGAGCTCGCGCATGAGATCGAGCGCTTCGCGGTACTCCTGGTACTCCAGGTGGACCGCCAGCTTCCAGCCGGGCGTCTGTTCACGAACGGACTTCTCCGTGCGCGGATGATCAAGCAGCTCAAGCCATCCCAGCGCGCTCGCCGGCCCCGATCGCAGCGATTTGCACATGGCCATCCCGAGGATGCTCCGCGCCATCGCGGCGTCCGCGCGGTAATCGACCGACACATCCGAGGGGCGCGGGTTCAGCGTCGGTGTCTGCAGCAGTTCGGCAAAGGACCGCTCGGCGGCGCGGAGCTGCTCCTCGTCGCGCTCCCGGGGAGTCATCCAGTTGCGGTAGTAGACGGCCCATCCGAACAGGAACGCCGCCTGCTGTCGAACCTGCCGGGCAACCCGGAGCCGTTCCTGAACCGCCGCGGAATCCCGTCCCGTGGCGCGATCGGCCGCCCTCTGAAGGTGTTCGGCGCGCTCACCTGCGCTGCGGCTGAGCTTCTCCAACTCGGGCGCCATCTCCATCAGCGTCTCGCGGCTCTCGGCGACCTCATCCTCCCCGGCCAGGCGCAGCCGGTGCCGCTCCAGCACCTGTTCCGCCTCCCGGTACCGGGCCTGCAGCAGTGACAGATGCAACTGCTGGCCGAGGTCCGTCGGCGCTTCATCGAGCAGCTTGCGGCTGCGCGTTTCGTAAGTGACCCGGCGCGCGGGATCCCTCTCCGTCCGAAGCAGCTCCACGTACAGCTCGGCGATACGCGCGATCAACGGCTCGCGCTGGTCGCGGCCGGCGCGTTCGAGCTGATCCTCCAGGTGGATGACCAGGAGTTCCGCTGACTCCAGCCGCTCCAGGTACGCGGCCAGCGCTTCATCGTCGGCGCGGCCCACCGAGACCGGCGCCAGCAGAACCAGCGCCAGGGCGAAGCTGAGCCAGGTTCGCGGGTTACGGTTCCGGAACATACGTCACCTGTTCAAAGCCGAGGTCGCGGGCGATCTGAATGGCGGCCACCGCGAATCCCACCGGAACGCCGCCCCCCACCTGCACGAAGACGCCGGCGCCGCGGGGGAGCTGCTCGAGTCGTTCGCGCAGTTCCCCGCGGGTGCGAAAAACCGACGGGCCCAGGCGGTACGCCGGCGCGCCGTCATGGACGAGCACCTCCACCACCTGCGGCTCGAAATCCGCCTCGCTTCCGGCGGCCTCCCCGGTCTGCACCTTGAGATCAGGCGTCAGGCGATCTTCCGGCTCGGCCAGCACGGTGGTGATCAGAAAGTAGATCAACAGCAGAAACGTCACGTCGATCATGCTCGCCAGATTGAGCGTGATCCGTTCCCGCTGCCGCCTGGATTTTCGTGATCGGGTCCACATCGTGTCGTTCGCTTTCGTTCCTCTTCGTTCACGAGCACCTCGCGCGCGTCAGGGAACCTTGGTGGCGACCCGGACGCGCCCGACCCCGAGCCCCTGTAACCGCGTGACCAGGTCATTGAGTTGCCGGGTGTCACTTTCCCGGTCGATGCGCAGTTGCACGCTGGCCGCGGCCGGATCCTCACCCGACCGTTCGAGCGCCTGCCGAACGTACGGCTCGATCTCTCCGAGTTCGATTCTCTGCTCCGCGATGATGATGACGCCCTCACGCGTGAGGTTGATGATGAGCTCCTCCCGGCCGACCTGCTCACGCTGCTCTCCCCGCTCCTGCGGCAGATCCAGTTCCGCCCGGCTGATCTGGGCAAACTGGGCGGTCACCATGAAGAAGATCACCAGCAGGAAGACCACATCGATCATCGGCGTAATCTCGACCGGGAAGATCCGTTCGCGTTGTCGACCGCGCCACGCCATCAGCTGCGCCCTCCCTGTCCGGCCGTGGCCGGTGCTGCCGGTCGCGCGGACGGGGGCGAGGTGGCGCTCTGGGGACCGCTTGATTCCAGGTGGAGTGTCAGCCGCTCGATCTCCAGGGCGGTTTCCGAGGCAAAGGTGTCGATGCGGTTCCGGAAGAACGTGTACAGCGCGATACAGGGAATCGCCAGCGTCAATCCCATCAGGGTGGTCACCAGGGCGAGGCTGATGTTGCCCGCGAGCGCTTCGTGGTTGGTCGCCCCGGTCTGGCCGATCGCTTCGAACGCGCCGACCATGCCGACGACCGTGCCGAGAAGCCCGAGCAGCGGGGCAATCGCGCCGATCACGCCGATTGCGTCGGTGGAGCGGTAGAGGCGGGCGGTCTGATCCTCTCCCGCTTCCTCGATCGCGTTCTTGATCTCAAAAGCGCCGAAGGCGGACTTCTGGAAGCGGGTCAGTCCCGAGGTCAGGATGCGCACGAGGTAGGAGTCATGCTCCGGCTGGAGACAGTACTCCAGCGCGCCGGCCACATCGCCCTCCCGGAGAAGCTCGTCCAGCGCCGCCAGTTGTTCCGGCGGCAGGAGGGCCGTCCGCCGAATCTGCACGAAGTGCATCATGATCAGCGCCAGGGCAACGACGCTCATCAGCAGAATCAGATACCCCACCGGCCCGCCGCGCTGAATCGTCTCCAGCCACGTCATGCCCGCCTCGCCACCGGTTTCGGCCAGGAGGAGGGCCCATGTCCGTCCGCTCTCGGTCATCATGCTCGGTTCCGATTCCTGTGAGCAGCGCGGCCCCTCAACGGGCCTCCGCGCGGGAAAGCACCTCATCCCGCCGGCCCTGCTGCCGGACCGGGTGGTGCGTGAAGTCTCGTTCCATCTGTTCGCGGAGTCGCTCCGCCAGTTCATCCATCCCCAGCGCCGCCGCCGTCGTCCGCGCCTGCTCCACCGCCAGCCCCGAGAGGTACGGTTGCGTGCCGGAGAAGCGGGCGGGCAGATGCAGCAACTGGACCATGCCGCGCTGTCGTCGGCCGGTGCCCTCTTCGTTCACCCAGGTGTGCCCAAGCTGAAACCGCAGCCACGCTTCGCGCCACCCCTCGGCATCCGGCAGTTCCCGTTCGATCCACTGCCGGGCCGCCTCCCGTCGATCGCGATCGGGATCATCCGCCTCCACCATCGCCCGCAGCAGTTCCAGACCGGGGTGGTCCACCGCCTCCCGCGACCTCCGCCGCTCCTGCTCATCCAGTTCGCGCCCGACCTGCCGCGCGGCGAGCACGCGGTACAACGCCGCCATCTCCGCGACCACCTGATCTCCCCGGGCATCGTACGAGCCGAGCTCACCGACCAGCACCAGGTCGCCCGGCGCCGCCAGCCACCGCGGCGGCAGACCCGGAATGACTTCCCTGCGATCATCCACGATCCTCGGCATCGCGCGGTACGCATCGGTCGAGACGTCCGCGCGGGAGAGGCGGATCACTTCGAGTGCGGGCAGGACCCCGCCGGCCTGATCACCCCGCGCCAGGCGACAGCGCAGAAGCCCTTCCGCCGCGATCAGGGCCGCTTCGTCGGTGCGGCCGCGCCATTCGTCGAAGAGCTCCTGCAGCAGCGGCTCGGCGAGCAGAACGTCGCCCCGCTCCAGACGGGTCCGCGCTCGCCACAGGCGCTCGCCGAGATCCAGCCATTGCTCCAGGCGCGGCTCGGAGCGTTCGGTCCGCACGGTGCGCACCAGGTCCCAGCGCACCGTGTGGGTCGCCCGCGTCTCCGCGCTGCGGATCGTAATCGCCGTTTCATCCATCGCCACGATGCGGCCTTCCAGGACCGAAAGCCCCCGCCGGCGCTCAATGCGATCCGCCGGTTCCGTGCGGTCGGCTTCGCGCGGTTCGCGCTCCGATGATCCGGATGATCCGGATAATCCCGTTTCCGCCGATGCCGGCCACGGCGCGATCGCGACGAGGATCATCGCCGCGAAGAGACCGGGCATGGCAGCGGTCGCGGTTCGCATGGGCTATCGGCCTCCGTCGGGAATGTAGCGATACTGCCCGCCGGAATCACGGGCCAGCCGCCGGAGGAGCTGTTCACTGCCCTGATCGCCGAAGGCGATCGTGTGAATCACCACACGGCCGCCGCGCTGATTGATCTCGTTGATCTCATCGGCGCTGAGATCGGGGATGATGCCGTCGGTCATGAAGAAGATCACATCCGGGCGGGGATTCATGTCAAACGCCATGAGGAATGCCGGTCGGGGCACCGTGCCGCCGCCGGGATCGATCCGGTCGAACCAGTTCAGGTAGCGGCGCTGGTTGGCCCCCGACGCCCGCGCCCAACCCTGCTCAAAGTCCGGCGCCAGAACGTTACTCGAAAAGAACAGGACCTGAAAATAGGCGTAGTCCGGCAGTGACTGAACCGACTCGCGGAGTTCGCGCATCGCGATCTCCATCCGGTGCGCGAACATCATCGATCCGGAGCGGTCGACAATATAGAGGAACCGGTTTCCCTGCGCCTCGATACCGAAGTACGTCGTCCCCGCTCCGCCGGACAACATGCCGCCGCCCTGCGCGCTGTCCCCCGCCCCGCCGAGCGTATCCACGGCACCGAGTCCAGTGCTCGCCAGATTGGTCGCCGCCGGCGCGTCGGTGAGCGCCTCATCGCCGGCATCGGCGAGATCCGAGAGCAGCTCTTCGCTCGGATCAAGATCCAACTCGTCCAGCGCGGTCGTCTCCGCCTGGCTCAGCGACTGGTCGAAAACCATCGCGAACTGATACTCGTCCGCGGCCGGTCCGCCGGGGCCGTCGCCGGCGCGGGACATCATGGCGAAGTATGCCAGGAGTGCGAGATGAACAATGACCGAGAGCGCCAGGCCGGTCGCGAGCAGACGGCGTCGGCCCCGGCGCAAGCGCATTTCCCGTTCCGCGCTCAACTGGTGGACCACCTGCCGCAGCGACTGCACCTGTTTGCGCAGCTCGTCCAGCTTCGGCGAAGAGGATGTCGGCGGGGTTGGTGGCAGCATCTGATGGCGACTTCGGCTGACAGGACTCTGCTGATTGCGTCTCTGCTGATACGTCTTCGCGGCCAGGAAGTTCCCTGCACGCGGTCGGCAGTATAGGTTGCCTCGTTGATCGATCGCGCGGGAAATGACCGCCAGCGCCCGATTCGCGCGGCGTGCGGCCTTGACCGATCCGGCGGTGGACAGTCCAATGACGCCAGCCATCGAGAGGAAACGCTCAGTCATGCCGGACGCCCCACACCAGCAGTACCGTCGGATCATTCTCAAAATCAGCGGCGAAAGCTTCAGCAAGCCCGGTGAATTCGGAATCGATCCCGATGAGCTCGGCCTCATCGCGCAGGAGATCGTTGATGCCGTCAGAAGCGGCGACGCCGAGGCCCCCGGTACGTCCGGCCGCCCGCAGATCGCCATCGTCGTCGGCGGAGGCAACATCATTCGCGGCGGCCAGCTCGCCGAGACCGGCACCATCGCGCAGTCCAACGCCGATTACATGGGCATGCTCGGCACCGTCATCAACGGCGTCGCCCTGCGCGAAGCGATCGAAAACCTCGGTCAGCCCGCCCGCCTCATGAGCGCGATCGACATCCCCGCCGTGGCGGAACCGTTCATCCGCGCCCGCGCGCTGCGCCACTTTGAGAAGGGCCGCGTGCTCATTCTCGCCGCCGGCACCGGCAACCCGTTCTTCACCACCGACACCTGCGCTGCGCTGCGCGGGGCGGAGCTCAACGCGGACATCGTCCTCAAGGCGACCAAGGTCGATGGCGTCTACTCCGCCGACCCGCGGAAGGATTCAAGCGCGACGCGGTACGATCAGCTCACCTTCGCCGAAGCGATCGAAAAACAGCTCGGGGTGATGGACCTGACCGCACTCTCGATGTGCATGGAGCGCAGCCTGCCGGTGATCGTGTTCGACTTCAAGAAGAAGGGCAATATCCGCCGGGTCGTCACCGGTGAGCGTGTGGGGACGCTGGTGACCAATTGAGGGGGCGAAGTAACGAAGTAACGGAGTGACGGAGTGACGAAGTGGGGTGCCGCGTAGGGTGGGTAGAGCGACGAAGGAGCGAAACCCACCGTTCACGTGCCAGTCGCGCAGAAAATGGGTTGAAGATACCCTTCGAGCGCCCGCTCCTTCGTCGCTCGACCCTCCCAACACACTTCACTCCGTCACTTCGTTACTTTTCCTC
>SLDM01000233.1 GCA_007125255.1 Phycisphaerales bacterium | reverse complement strand
TCCGCGACACAGGCCAGACCGGGCTCCGTGGCGCGGACGACATCGGGCAAAAGCCCACGCGGCTGGCAGCCGGACTCGACCCGCCATCAGGTGAAACGGCGGCGGCCGAAGAACGTTCGGCTATTGCCCACGCTCCCCGTCCCGCGGCTCCACGGGCGGTTTCTCCGGCGGCTCATCCTGCGTGAGCGAGAGCGCGCTTCTGATCGTCCGCACGTGAATATCCCGCTGCGGGAAGGCGATCTCGATTCCCGCTTCGCGGAACGCCTGATCGATCGCGCGGTGCATCTCGTGGCGGACCTTGATCAGTTCGCTGATGTGCGGGATGAAGACGCGCAGGTTGAAGTTGAGCGAGCTGTCGCCGAACTCGCTGAAGACGACCGACGGCGCGGGGTCAGTGAGGACGATCGGATGGTCCGTCGCCACGCGCAGCAGGGTCTGCTCCGCCTTGACCGTGTCTGATCCGTACGCAATCCCGACCGGAATCACCACGCGGAGAACCGGATCGCTCAGCGTCCAGTTGATGACATCCCCGGTGATGAAGGTCTTGTTGGGGATGATCATCTCCTTGCGGTCCCAGTCGACGATGGTGGTGGCCCGCATGCGGATCCTGGTGACGGTGCCGCTGGTGTTGTTGACGGTCACGGTGTCGCCGACGCGGATGGGCTGTTCGAAGAGGATGATGATGCCGGAGATGAAGTTGGCGACGATCTCCTGCAGACCGAAACCGATCCCGAGCGTGATCGCGGCGACGAGCCACTGGACCTCCGACCAGCCGATACCGATGGCGCCGAACGCCATGATCGTGCCGATGATGATGATCACATACCGCGTGAGGGTGACGATGGCGTAACGGCCGCTCGGCTCCAGCGGCAGGCGCGAGAGGATGGTGATTTCGAGCAGGCCGGGAATGTTGCGCCCGATGACGATGATCACGATGATGATGAGCGCGCAGAGGAGCACGTTGGTCAGCGTGATGTGGCCGGTCTGAGGGTCGGGGGCGGGCCGCTCTATATCGCTGCGGTCGAAGGGACGGTTCGCATTGGTAAACGGTCGCGTGCCCGGCGCCGAGCCGGGCGGGGAGAGGGCCGGGGCCGCCGACGGCGCGGCTTCGGCGTTGACGGTGTCGCGGTCGACACTCCCCACGGCGTTGAATCCGTTGGGTGGGGGGGGCGGGGGCGGACCGTTACCGATGCCGATGCCGGCGCCGAGTTCGGTCGCATGACTGCCGAGCGCTTCGCGGACGAGTTCGCGGCCGACGATGTGGTCCGCCGGCCGGACCGCAACGTCCGCTTCACGGATATTGCCGAAGTTCGGCCAGACCTCGAAGCGGTCGAGCATGCTCAGCGCGGGCAGCATGTTCGACCAGGTGATCCAGAGGCCGATGATGAAGACCGAGGCGATCGCGGTGCGGAGGAGTTTTCGCGCCTGCTCGCTGATCGCATTGAGATCGAGCTTCGGCTCTTCGAATGTGAGCGGCCCGCCTTCCGTCGGCGCATCAGCCGGCGCCGCGACGAGCGTTCCATCTTCGTTGGTCGCGGTGGCGGCCTGGGCCTTCCTCTGCGCCTCTTCACGCCGCTTCCGCGCTTCTTCGACGGCCATGTTGCGCCGAAGGATAAAGAGCCAGCGGAGCACCAGTCCGTGGGAGAGGATCAGAAACAGGATGATGCCGTAGGTGATCAGCAGCTTGTTGTCGAGCTGCATCGCGGTGTAGAAGTAACCCGATGCGGCGAGCACGCCGAGCGCGAGCGGTACGAGCGCGAAACCCCAGAACCAGATGTAGCGCGTGCGTTCGAGCCAGGGTGAGCTGGCCTCTTCGATCACATGCCGGAGCAGCCCCTTGCTCGGGCGCAGGATCAGCAGGATGAAGACCGACAGCACGAGCATGATGGCGATGAAGCTCACCCGGCCGAGGGAACTGCTGCCCGCGCGGATGGGGTCCCATTCCGCGATCGCGAGAATCGCGGAGAGCGGCACCACGATGGAGACCAGCCAGCGGAGATTTCGCCGCAACATGAGTCGTGTGTCTTCATGCCAGCGGAAGTGATTGCGGGCCAGGCCGGACCGGCGGGTCATCTCGAAGAGGAAAGTGAACAGCAGGGTGACCCAGCCGAGCCGCTCAAACGCCGCGGAAAGCTGGAGCGATCGCTCCGAGGGTTGGAGCGGCGCCTGGAATTGCCAGGCGAGGAGCCAGAGCACCACCGGCCAGAAGAAGGCGTTGGTGAGGGTGTACGCGCACGCCTCGGCGGTGTGCTGGTAGGAGTCGGTGCGGAACGAGCCGACCAGATCGGCGAGCTCGCGCATTCGCCGGGTGCGCTTGACGCGCCGGAGATGCCAGAGCATCAGACCGAGGACGACCACGGCCGGAATGACCGGGCTCTTCCGAAACGCCCGGTACTGTTCCTCGAACACGTCCATCCAGCCGGAGAGTGAGAAGAGGATTCGCAATTCGGCGGCGAGTCGGTGCCGATCGTTCGCGGTGAGGGGATCGGTGCTGCGAATCCAGAGAATGCGCTCGTCAATGATCTTCTGATACTCACGAGTGAGCGTGATCAGCGGGCTGGCGTAGCGGTCAAGCTGTTCGAGCATCAGCTCCGCTTCACGGTACTCCCGGATGAGCGCCTGATAGTTCTCCCGAAGCTCGGCCAGTTGTTCTTCAAGCTCAACGGCGAGCACTTCTCGTGTTTCGTCGTCGACATTGGGGGCGTGGAGATCAAGCAGGGCGGTGCGCTGCAGCTCGATCGGAGGCAGCGCTCTGAGTTCGTACTCCAGATCGACCCGTTCCCGTTCGAGAATCGCCCGCTCCGCGCGGAGCCGTCGGTGGTGGTCGGTCAGGACGCGCAAACTCAACAATTCCGCCCGCTGCGTGCGCAAGCGCGCGTCGGTCAACCCCGTTCGCGTGGCGGTCTCGATTCGCTGTCGATCGCGCTCGTACTGACTGATCAGATCCAACAGCGCATTGCGGGCGAGTATCTGGAAGCGGCGGAATTCCGGCAAGCGCGCCAGGGGGCTGTCCTCGGCGGTGCGTTTCTCGATCAGCCGGAGATTCTCTTCCACGACCGACCCAACCGCGGGATGGGCATCGGCGACCGCCCGGCGGGTCTCTTCGGCCTGGCGTTCGATATCCGCCGCGGTCCGCTGCTCCACCGCGCGGCGCCAGTTCTGCAGCATCGCTTCTCGGGCGGTGATGCGGCGGGCCGCCCGTTCGAGACGCAGCGGAAGCACATCGGTGCGGGCATCGTAGTTCGCCAGTTCCCGTTCGAGTGCTTCGATTCTGCGATGGAGCTTGAACTCGCGGGCGCGGCGCTCGGTCCGGATCGATTCGGTGATCTCCGGTAACTGCTCCGGCGGCGGGGCGGCGGCAAGCTGCTGCTCCACATCCTCCAGCTCACTGCGCGCTTGCGCGAGCTGCGTGGGGATCTCCGCCCGGCGCCGCGCGCGGAGATCACGCTCCGCTTCCAGGTCGATCAGCCGCTGGTGCGCCGCGTTCAGTTCGGCCACCGCCTGGTCGCGCCGTTGCCGAAGCGTTTCGATGGTGGGGTCATCCGGAATCGTGATCTGCGTCGGCATCGGCTGCGCGAGATCACGCTGGGCCTGCTCCCGCTCCCCCGGCGCGGCCAGCCGCAGTTGCTCGAACCGCCGCCCCTCTTCCTGCCACGTGCGGGCGGCGGAGAGCCACTCGATGGCCTGCTGGTAGGCGTCGATCGCCTGCTGGCGATCGGCTTCCGGGATCTCTTCGCGCTCGCGAACGGCGTCGATCTTCCCGCGAACCGACTCGACGGTGAGCTCGACGCGGTTGGCGTTCGCCGGTCCGTCGGAGCTGAGCCCCTCCCGGGCGTGGGCGTTCGTGCTTGTGATGCTGGTGAAGAGGGCTGCCCACGAGAGCAGCAGGATGAGAGCGGCGCGGCCGAATCCCGACCGGGGACGGTGGCGACTCGTGCGGCGGATCCAGTCACACATGCAAAAGCGTTTCCTCATCGATGGTGCTTTCAACCGCCGTTCACGCCGAGCAGCCGTCCGAGCTTCTCCACTTCGTGCGGCGAGACCCAGATGAAACAACCAAAGCGCTCTTCCGCCGAGACACACTCAATCGCGTCGATATTGATGCCGGCCTTGGCGATCCGGTGAAGCGTTTCCGTCAGGACGCCGGGTGTGTCCGGTCCCTCCCGGTAGAACGTCATGCCTTCTTCGATCTGCAACCCTGAATCGCGGAAGAACCGCCGGAACGCGGCGGGCGATTCCGGCACACAGGAAATCACCGGCTGATCGAGCCCCGGCGCGTACGCCCACATGCCGAGCAGGCTCACGCCCGCTTTATGGAGCTGCGTGGTAAACCCGGCCAGCTCGCCCGGGCGGTCGGGAAGCGTCAGGGAAAAGAACGTCATGCCGCGCCAGGGAGCTGACATCGTGAAATCTCCGGGATCAACGTGGGGGTACCGGGGAGTGTACCGCGCCGCGACTCGGGGATGGAGTTCGCACGAAAGCGTCCGGCGGGAGTCTCCACCACTCTCAGGATCGGGTTCGGAAGCGGGTTCAGGCGATCGCTTCCGTTGTCAGGCGCCGCGCGGCGCAGAGGGCGATCGCAATCGCATCCGCCACATCCGGCGGGGTCGGAAGCTCGGTGAGGTTGCACTGGCTCATCACCGCCAGCTGCATCTGCCGTTTCGTGGCGTGACCATGTCCGGTGACGGCTTTCTTGACTTCGGTCGAAGCCAGCTCGGCAATCTCCACCTGCTGCATCTGGCCCGCAAGCAGGACCACGCCGCGGGCGTGTCCCATCAGAATCGACGTGCGGGCGTGCCGGTAGTGCGAGTACAACTGTTCGACCACCATGCGCTGCGGCTTGAGTTCCTCGAGGACGGTTGAAAGGTCTTCGTGCAGCTGCGCGAGACGAAAGGCCATGTTGCGCTTGACATTCAGGCGGAACACGCCCGCTTCGACCAGCGTCGGTTCGGTTTCGCCTTCGGCCAGGTCGACGCACCCGTAGCCGGTGATCTGCAGGCCGGGATCGATACCAAGGATGCGCATGGAGTGATTCATCATGTGTCAATCTAAAATCCGGCTCAGGTCCGGTCCGGTGCGGTCAATCCGCCACGTTCGCGCTCTGCGGACTTTGCTTCCGCTCAACCATGGTATCGCTTTCGATCTCACCGTCACGCAGGCGCACGACGCGCTCGCACCGTTCGGCCACCGAGTCGTCGTGCGTGACCATGATGATGGTCATGCCCGCCGCGTGGAGTTCTTCGAAGAGCTTGAGAATGGCGGTACCGGTACTGGAATCCAGGTTGCCCGTCGGCTCATCCGCCATGATGATCGATGGGTCATTGATCAGTGCCCGGGCGATGGCGACACGCTGCTGCTGCCCGCCGGAGAGTTCCTTCGGCCGGTGGGAGAGTCGGTCGCCCAGCCCGACCAGCCCGAGTTTCTCGATGGCGCGGCGGTTGCGTTCGGCCTTGGGGACGCCCTGGTAGAAGAGCGGAACCTGCACGTTCTCCACAATCGTCAGTTCGCTGATCAGGTTGAACGCCTGGAAGACAAACCCGATCTTCTTGCCGCGAACCTTGCTGAGCTCATCATCGGGCATGTTGGCGACATCCCGGCTGTCGAGCAGATACGTGCCGCGCGTCGGTCGGTCGAGGCAGCCGAGCAGGTTCATGATCGTACTCTTGCCCGAGCCGGACGCCCCCATGATCGCAATGTACTGACCCTGGGGGATGTCCAGATCGATTCCCTTGAGGGCTTCGACCAGCACGGAGCCGTCGGGCTTGTAGTACACCTTGCTGATGCCGCGCAGCTTCGCCACGATCGATGGATCGCGCGGCGTGCCGTTGGCAGGCGCGGTGTCGAACGACGTTGACGGCGGTGAAGGCGTTGGGGAAGAACTCGACATGGGATCTGTTCATGATAGGACCCTCCGGTGAGTCCGTTGCAAAAAGGGTGGAGAAGAAAAAGGCACGAAGGCACGGAGGCACGGAGGGTGGTGAGGTGAGAGTGCCGGTTGCATTGGACCGGCGTGGGGTGCCGTGGTCTGAGTGGAGCGAAGGCCACGCGGCCGCGCGACCGTTATTCGGATCACATGGCACGTCAGTCGCGCTTCCACGTAGTCTTTACGTCACGCTTCGGTCGGGGGATCATGCTTCCATCTCGCACGGCCGACTCCCTGCGGTCGCTGGCCGTGGCACCCTGCTCCATCGCTTTGTCTCTCCCCTCCGTGCCTCCGTGCCTCCGTGCCTTCGTGCCTTTCTTCGCCTCTTCTTCCAATTCGATACACTCCCCCCCATGATTGCCCCGGATCGTGAGACATTTCGGTCACTCGCCCGAGAGGGCAACCTCATCGCGCTCACCCGGCGTCTGATGAGCGATCAACTCACGCCGGTCCTGGCCTACCGCCGTCTGGTTCTGCCCGATGAGCGCACCGCGCCGAGCTTTCTCTTCGAGTCGGTGGAAGGCGGCACCTCGATCGGGCGGTATTCGTTCCTCGGGGCTCAGCCGATCATCGAGGTCACCGCCGCCGGTCATCAGATCACCGTTGAAGACCATCGGGACGGATCGCGAACCGAGTCCCATGAAGCCGATCCGCTCGGTGTGCCCGCGCGCCTGACGCAGCGGTGGAAGCTGGTCGAACCGGATCCCGTCCGGCGCGGACGCGCCCTGCCGGGGTTTACCGGCGGATGGGTCGGCTACGCCGGCTACGACACCGTCCGGTACCTCGAGCCGGAGAAACTTCCTTTTGAGAGCGCGCCGCACGACGATCGCGGCCTGCCGGACATGCACTTCGGGTTGTACCGCGATGTCGTCGTCTTCGACCACGTCCGTAAGACGCTGTCCGTGGTGCACCACGTGCACCTGGATGAACACGCGTCGGTGGATGCGGCGTATGAAGCCGGCTGCAGGTCGCTTGATGCATTCGTCGCGCGGGTCGAGAGCGATGCGATGCCGCTGCGGGCGGGAGATGTCGATCTTGATCTCTCCGAACGGTCCCGGGCCGAGATCAGCAGCAACTTCGAGCGCGCGGATTTCGAGCAGGCCGTCCGGACCGCCAGGGAGTACATCG
>SLDM01000057.1 GCA_007125255.1 Phycisphaerales bacterium | reverse complement strand
CCACGAAATTTTCATATGAAAAATTTGATAAAGTTCTGGGCGCGGCGATCTGCGGGGTTATAGTCGCCTTGGACACCGTTCGATCGTCAGGCGTGCCGGCGGCTGAGGGCCAAGCGTCCTCGGGCCGACCTGCCGTCGCGGGGGGGTGATCGCGTGGCGGACTTGATTGGCCCACATGGAA
The DNA here is from genome assembly GCA_007125255.1 of Phycisphaerales bacterium. Classification (GTDB taxonomy): domain Bacteria; phylum Planctomycetota; class Phycisphaerae; order Phycisphaerales; family SM1A02; genus SKZB01. Next base: position 6,878 of record SLDM01000057.1, on the reverse strand, counting down.
CCGTAAAGGAAAATAAGGAAGAAAAGATGCGCAACACTCTCTTGATCACGACCGCCGCGGCGGTTCTGGCAGCTTCACACGCGGCGGCCCAGGAATTCATTGCGATTCCACCGCTGCCCGGCGACTCGGTCACCGTCGTCCGCGCCGTTTCCGGCGATGGTTCAACGGTCGTCGGCACCAGCGGCGCGTTCCCCGACCAGCGTGCCTTTTACTGGACCGATGCCACCGGCCTCGTTGAACTGCCCTTCACCGCGAACAATTCGCAGGCGTGGGATGTGAGCTACGACGGCGGGGTGATCGTCGGCCAGGATGGATCGACCGGCGTGCGATGGGTCGATGGCGTCATGGAAGTCCTCCAGGGAACAGAGGAATTTGGCAATTTCCAGCCAACCTCAGTTTCGGATGATGGCAACTTCGCCGCCGGCCGCGCTTTCCCACCAGGCAGCCCATTTTATGCTGCGGCGCGCTGGACGGAGGACGGCATCACCGACCTTGGCGAGCTGGAAACTGACGACTTTCCTGTGCTTGCAACCGCCATTTCCAGCGCCGGCTCAATCGTCGTGGGGATCAGCGATCCCCAGGCGTACCGGTGGACCGAAAGAACCGGCATGGTCGGCCTCGGCTTCCTGCCCGGCTTCGACGAGTACAGCACGACCCAGGCGATTTCCGGCAACGGGAAGATCATTGGCGGACAGGCCGACATCGGCTTCGACGATGGTTACGTTGCGGTGTACTGGGATGAAGAGATGAACATTCACGAGATTCCGTCGGTGATCCCGTCGGCTTCGGTCGCCAATGCCGTCACCGCTGCGAACTTCGACGGTTCCTGGCTGGTCGGCCTGAATACCGGCTCAAATCCATCGGCGCGGGAAATCTTCGTGTGGGACCCGGTCAATGGTTCACGGGTTCTGCAGGAGACGATGGAAAACTCGTTCGGGGTCGACTTCAAAGGCTGGCAGCTTGCGGGCCTTCCCTCGCCGTTCAACAACGACGGCAGCGTGTTTGGCATGTCCAACAGCGGCCACGCGATCGTGGGCGTGACGATCAACCCCGAAACCGAGACCCAGTGGGGGTGGTTGATCCGGCTCAATCCGGCCGACCTGACGCTTGATGGAAGCGTTGATGTCTTCGATCTCCTCCAGTTGCTCGACCAGTGGGGCGCGTGCGAACCGTACAACTGTGCCGCGGACATCAATGGTGACGGGGTGGTCGACGTCTTTGACCTGCTCGCCCTTCTGGACAGCTGGGGGTAACCCTTCGCAAGCCCGCATTCGCCGATGGCCGGAATTGGAAGGAACTCAGTTCCCTGTACCGCGCAGGCACCACGGCACTGTCCCTGCGTCAAAGTCATACATCGTTGGCTGTCATCTGGATGGCCAGCGATGTATTTCTTTCTGTCATCGGTCACTGAAGTGCGAGGCATAGAGAGAGGCACGGAGGTACGGAGGGAGAGTGACGAAGTGACGAAGTAACGAAGAAGGGCACGTAGGCACGAAGGCACGGAGGGAAAGTGACGAAGTGACTGAGTGACTGAGTGACGGAGGGGGTGGCGGGGTGGTGACGTCGGCGAGGGTCCAGAACTCGTCATTCCCGCGGAAGCGGGAATCCAGGGGGCGCGCCGTGAAAGCCCCGCGCGCGGAAGCCGCTCCGAACACCGAACACATCCTTCGCGCCCCCGGGTCCCCGTTTCCACAGAGCAGACACTTCCGCCGTCACTTCGTCACTCCGTTACTCCGTTACTTTGTCACCCCGCCCCCTTCGTTGCTTTCTCTCCGTGCCTTCTTCGCGCAAAAAAAAGCGCGGCACCGAAGACTCGGTGCCGCACGATTCATTTCTTCCGATCGATCGGCGAGCGGTCGATTACGCCGTCGCGCCGGCGAGCGACTTCGCCGCGTCCTTCAGCGCCGCGGCTTTGTCGGTCTTCTCCCAGGGGAAGCTGCCTTCGCAGCCTTCGCCCGGAGTGCGGCCGAAGTGGCCGTGGTGCGAGGTCACGCGGTAGATCGGGCGCAGCAGATCGAGTGACGTGATGATGCCGTGGGGCGTGATATTGAAGTGCTCACGTACCAGCTTGGCGATCTGCACTTCGTCGATCTTCGCGGTGCCCTGGCAGTCCACGTGGACCGAGGTCGGCTCGGCCACGCCGATCGCGTAGCTGAGCTGCACTTCGCAGATATCCGCGAGCTCCGCCGCAACGATGTTCTTGGCGATGTACCGCGCCATGTAGGTGGCCGAGCGGTCCACCTTCGACGGGTCCTTGCCGCTGAAGGCACCGCCGCCGTGACGACCGCGCCCGCCGTAGGTATCGACGATGATCTTCCGTCCGGTCAGGCCGGCGTCGCCGTGGGGCCCGCCGAGTTCGAACTTGCCGGTCGGGTTGACGTGGATGGTGATGTCATCGTTCCACCACTTGCCGAGCACGGGCTTGAAGATGTGCTCGATGACGGCTTCTTTCAGACCCTGCTGATCGTTGGTCCACTCCGGGCCGTGCTGGGTGGACATGACGAGCGTATCGACACGGGTGGGGTTCTGGCCGTCGTACTCGACGGTGACCTGGCTCTTGGCGTCCGGGCGCAGGTGGGGGATGGTGTTGTTCTGACGGACTTCCGCCTGCCGGGCGACGAGCTTGTGGGAGAGGTCGATCGGCAGGGGCATGAGCGATTCGGTTTCGCGGCAGGCGAAGCCGAACATCAGGCCCTGATCGCCCGCGCCCTGCTCTTCCTTGCTCTTGCGGTCCACGCCCTGGTTGATGTCGGGGCTCTGTTTGTCGAGGGCGACGAGTACCGCGCAGCTGTTGCCGTCAAATCCCTTGTCGCCGCTGTCGTAGCCGATGTCGAGGATGGTCTTGCGAACGATGTCGGCGATATCCACGGTGCCGCGGCAGGTGACCTCACCGGCGATGACCGCCATACCGGTATTGACGAGGGTCTCACACGCCACCCGGCAGTCGGGGTCGAGCGCGATCATGGCGTCGAGAATGGCATCGGAGATCTGGTCGGACACCTTGTCGGGGTGCCCCATCGAAACGGATTCGGAAGTGAACAGTTGCGTCATGGACTACGCCTTTCATCGATTGAGGGTAAATGGTCCCGCGGCGGTCGATCGCAATCGGCTGGTGACCGCTGATGGTGTGCTTTATGCATCCATCCGGATATTCGGATGAATACACTGAAGTATAGCCCGCCGTGCCTCGGACCGCAACCCGTGGGCAGCTGGGCGAACTGTGCGGTAACCCGGCGCCGATAATCCGCTTATCGCCTCGAAAAGGCATCTTGTACGGGTTCCGGTGCGAAAGTGGAGTTAGAGTTGATTCTCCGGCACGCCGTATCGTGCCATCGACCCCTTCCTCATCCTTTCTCCCCATCCTGATACTAGCTCCGGCAGCGCCATGAAGACCTACCCCCGACGCATTCACCAGATCTTCTTCACAACGATTCGGCTGATGGGCCTGGAGAAAGCCTCCTCGTGTACGGTGCGGAGGATCCCCCGGCACCCGTGTGCTCTGCTCATCGTCGGGGCGAGCATGGTGTGGGCGGGGGCGGCGATGGCGGATGGAGCAGCGGGGGAAGCGAATCACCCGGATCAGGTGGCCGGCGCTCCCTCGATCGATCGCGTCATCGTGCAACTGCGCCCCGGTCTGGCCGGCCGCCAGCGCGCGGGCGGCCGCCCGGGGATCGGCCGGATGCCCGGTGAACTGCCCCCAGAACCGCTGGATCCGGGGCAGGTTCAGTTGATCGATCGCGACATCGAGCGATTCGAAGCGCGCCTCGATGCGGTCGCCGCCCTGGAGATGCGTCCGCTCTTCGCTCCCCTTCCCGCCAATGAAGAGCGTGCGCGGGAGATCGGCCTGGACCGCTACTACCTGCTTCAGGTCGACGCGGGGCAGCGGACCGACCAGGTCGCGGCCGGACTGGCCCGGGACTTTCCCCGGCTGATCGATCGCGCCGAAGCGGACTACTACGGCGAGCTCGCGTCGCTCCCGCCCGACGATGTTCACTTTGAGCTCCAGTACGGCCTGCATAACACCGGCCAGTCGATCTCCGGCAATGTCGGGGTGGCCGGAGCCGATGTCAGCGCGCTGGATGCGTGGAGCATCACCACCGGTTCGCCGGACATCGTGGTGGCGGTGCTCGATGCGGGCGTCAATGAACACGATGACCTGGTCGGGCGCCTGGTACCCGGGTGGAACGCGGTGAATCCGGGAGGTCCGACGGACGATTTCTGCCAGTCGCACGGCACGCGTGTCGCCGGCGTGGTCGCGGCGAACAAGAACAACCAGATCGGTGTTGCCGGCATGGCGCCGGAGACCAAGGTCATGCCGATCGTGATCTTCGCCGGCTGCACCGGCAACGAGGCGGATACCGCCAACGGCGTTGTCTACGCCGCCGATGCCGGGGCGGATATCCTCAATATGAGTCTGCAGTTTCCGGTGGGCACCCAGGCATTGCGCGACGCGATCATCTACGCGCGGGGCGAGGGCGCCGTGGTCATCGCCGCAACGGGCAACTTCGGTTCATCGATCGCCTTCCCGGCGCGGTGGCCGGAAGTGATCGGCGTCGGGGCGACGACGAACACGGATGCGCCGTGGAGCAGTTCCAATTCCGGGCCGGAGATTTCAGTGGCCGCGCCGGGTCGGGACATCTGGTCACTGGTCAACTTCTCCACGTACAGCTTTCAGTCGGGGACATCATTTGCTTCCCCGCTGGTGGCGGGCATTGCGGCACTGATGCTCACGCTTGATCCCGCGCTGAGCCACGATGAGATTCAGTCGATCCTCGAAACGACGGCCGACGATGTTCATCTTCCGGGTTTCGATCATCAGACCGGTCACGGACGCGTCAACGCGTTCGCTGCGCTCAATGCGGTACTTGATCAACTTTCCCCACCGTCACCCGATCTCAACGATGATGGTGTCGTGGATGTGTTTGACCTGCTGATTCTGCTCGATGCATGGGGGGCATGTCCGGATGAGGGGAGTTGTCCGGCGGACCTCAACCGCAGCGGTGTCGTGGATGTGTTTGACCTGTTGATTCTGCTTGATGCGTGGGGCGCGGTGTAACGCGCGTGCGCGGCCGAATCGGTCCGTCGCATTCATGATGCGGAGAATGCGGAATCTCTCTCAACGGCGAACGATCGGCGCGCATGGATTATCGCTCCTCATGTCATCGTTGGTCACGTCCCCCCCCCGGGGTTGAGGGAGAAGCGCCTTTTTGAATTGATTCGGAGCGAATCCGCGGCCGCGGCGACGCTTCCGGGCCGCTCGGCCCCCGAAGGGCCCGGCGAAGCCGCCGGACGCCCCCTCACGGCCTGCCGATGACGGCCGGATGGTGCGCGCGACTGTCCGCATATTCTCCTGCGGACCCTCATGTTTTTTTCACCCGCTGCCGATAAGCATCGGTATACACGTGGAACGTGCCCGGCTGCCATGACTCGCCGCCGGCACGACTGGAAAGATGCAGACCGGGAGATTGGCAGACTGAAGGAAGCACGCATTCTCCGGATCGCTGGCGAGGAGGTTGCACCGCGTGTTGCAACGATCTCGTCCGCGGAGACTGAGGGGAAGACGTGCTCCCCCCCGAAGTATTGGACGGGTGTTAGAGGGTGTTTGAGAGAGATGAGGTCACAATGAGATGCACGAAAGAGGCAGGTCCGGTCGGGGGCATCGCCGCGTCCGTGTTTTACGGCGCAGAAGAATCGCTGGCGGTGTCCTGTGATCGCGAACGGGTGGCGCAACAGGCGTCACGTATACTCGAGCAGATCCTTGCGCTGGACGCACAGTACCGAGACGCCGACAACGGCCTCGACTCGGATACCGCGGCGGCGCTTCGGGAGTGCGCGCTGGTCCTGCAGCGTCTGCTCAACGGCACCGAGTTGGATGAAGTTGCGGCCTACATTTGAAACCTGATGAATCTTTCCCGCATCACGATTCCGGCGAAACCCTGATGTTCCGCCGACCGTAACGAATCGTGAAACCTTTGGAAGTTCGCAAGGTATCCAAAGGGGAAAGAGTTGGCGCCGAACCGGAAGCGATCTGGAAGTGATCCGGATCGCTGAGCCCGGGCCGGCGCCCACCGGTATCGCCATGATGCGATGCCCGGCCGATCGCTGCGAGCATGGTATTCGCGGCGACCGGTGATCCAGGCTCGATCACAATTCGAAGTCCGGTCTTGAGGGGGTACCGGTCGGTGGGTGAAGTTGACCCTTTCGTCGCGCTGTCGGTGCGCGAAGTGTCGACCGCCTTGATGTCACTTGCGTTCGCGGAGGGAGCAAAAACCGCGAACGACGAACAATCTGTTACCGATCTCGATCCGTATCAGCTCGTGGGCTGAGTCAATCGATCCGGGATCGGAGAGGAGATGAGCAAAGATGCTGGTACTCAGTACTGAACTGGAGGGTGGAATCAAGATCGGTGAGAACATCACCATCAAGGTTCTCGATGTTCGCACGCGTCAGGTGCGGCTCGGCATCAACGCTCCGCGGAGCGTGATGATCGAACGGGAGTCGGTTGAAGAGCTGGTGTCCACGCGGCGGGACCGTGAGCAGAAGGCGCGGGAGCAGGCGGGAATCACCAGCCTCAATGCGATGATTGTTTCCGGCGACGCGCCGTGCCGGGTCGAGTGGAGCCGGGCCGTCATGGATGCGGGGCTGGACGAAAAGCATGTCCTGATGCTGGATTCGGTGGCCCATGCGCATACGGCCGTGCGAACTCCCGGGATGACCGAGGCGCTCGGGTTGCTGATCGTCGACCTTGACGGCGATGCGAATGGCGATGCGAGCAGGGAGGCGGAGGTGATCCTTCGTCTGCGGGCCGCCATCGGCCGTCAGTCGGTTTCCATTCTGGCCCTGATCGATGACCCCGACGAAACCCGGCGGGAGGCGCT
>SLDM01000048.1 GCA_007125255.1 Phycisphaerales bacterium | reverse complement strand
CCTTCCACCGCGATGTATCCGCCGAGAAGCAGCCCGACGACCGCGTCGAGAAAAGCCCACCCTTCCCCGAGCAGCATGGACGCGCCGATCCCCACGGCGGCGGCGACAGAGGTGATACTGTCGGTCCGGTGGTGCCAGGCGTTGGCCAGGAGCATCGAAGATCGCGCCTCCCGCGCCACGCGCCGAGTGCGCCAGAACAACCACTCCTTCACGGCCAGTGACAACAGCGCGACCAGCAGGGCCGGCCATTTCGGCACGGTCGATCGCTCTCCCAGGATCGCCCGCACGCTGTCCAGCAGCAACGCCAGACAGAATGTCAGCAGCAGGATCGCGATGAACATCGTCACGAACGTGGCAACCTTCTGGTGACCGTAGGGATGATTCTCATCCGGCGGCTGGGCGGCAACGTGAAGGCCGAGCAGCACCGCGATATCCGAGACCAGATCCGTCAGACTGTGCAGCCCGTCCGCCACCAGGGCGCGGGAGTGCGCCCACAGGCCGACCCCGCACTTCAACAGCCCCAGGGAGATGTTCGCGCCGACACTCAACCACGTCACGCTCCGCGCTGGGAACGATGGAACGGGAAGTCGTGATTCGGAGGAAGTCGCGCGCATGCTGCCCGGCCGATCGATGCGATCCTGCTGCGGCGGACCCGGCTTCAACCGGCCCGCATAAGTAGCATAACGGGAAGGAGAGAGGGCGCGGGCAAGGCACGGAGGCACGGAGGCACGGAGGGAAAGTGACGAAGTGACGAAGTGACGGAGTGACGAAGGAGTGGGGGATTTCGGCGAGCGTCCTGATTCCGTCATGCCCGCAGAAGGGGGGACGGCACACATGCCGCTACTTCGTCACTTCGTCACTTCGTCACTTTCCCTCTGTCCCCTCTTCATCGAGACGCAGAATGACCAGGGTCTGATCATCGGACGGTTTCACATCGGCTTCATGGCAGCGCAGCGCGTCAGCAATGGAGCCGATCACGCACTGCGGTTCACCGGTGCACGCGGTCAGAGCCAATTCCAGCCCCGCCACGCCGAACATGTCGCCGCCGGGACAGCTCGCTTCGACAATACCGTCGGTGTAGAGGACCAGCGATTGCCCCTTTCCGAGCGTGACGGTCGCTTCCTCGTAGATGGTCTCTTCCATCACGCCCAGGGGCACGCTGCCGACCTCGTCCAGCCGGACCACCGCGCCGCCGGAGCCGGGAGACTTGACCAGCGGCGGGTTGTGGCCCGCACTGGCATAGCGCAGCTCCCGCGATTTCGGGTCGTAGATCGCAAAGAAGGCGGTGACGCACGAACTCTCGATCCGTTTTGCGCAGAGTTGCCGGTTGGTGTGTTCGAGCACTTCCGCCGGGCCCTTCGGCATCGAGGGGTAGGCGTGCAGGATCGCGTGCAGCATCGCCATGACCACCGCCGCCGCCGGTCCGTGCCCGGAGGCATCGGCGATGAGAATGCCCCACGGCCCGTCCGGATCGGGCGTGCCGTCTTCCCGCAGACGCATGGGCAGGAAGTCGTAGTAGTCCCCGCCCGCCTGGCTGAACGTCTCGTAGCTGGCCGCGATGGTCAGCCCGCGCACGTCGGGCATCTTTTCCGGCAGCAGCGTGCGCTGAATGCGCGAGATCTGCTCGACCTCCCGCTCGATGCGCCGGTTCGCTTCGCGAAGCTCGCGCAGCGCCAGCACCTTGCGAACCGTGCCCCCGACCAGGTTCGTGCGGAGAATGGTTTCCTCCAGCCCCTGCACGGTAAACGGCGCGGGGTCGTTCAGGAGAAAGATCGCCCAGTTCAGCGGCTCGCCGTTGTCGAAGATCGGCACCGCCATCAAGCTGCGATAGTCGGACAGTCGGTTGCCGACAACGGGATCGTCCCTGATTGCGAGATCGTGAATGACCTCGGGATACGCCTGCCGGATGATCTCTCCGAAAAATCCGCCGGTATGCACCGGGATCGCCTCGCGGCTGGACCACGGGTCGACCGAATCGATCGTGGCCTCGCCCTCGTCGGACAGCATCCGGGTGATTCGGTACTCACCCGGCCTGAGCCCGCGGGTGGAGAGCGAGACGTAGCCGCGCGGGCCGTTCAACCTGACCATCGCCCGGGTGAAGATGCGCAGCACTTCCTGGGGATCTTCGGCGCGGCTCAGGGCACCGACCAACTCCATCAGGATCGGGATCCGCGTGTTGCCGGAGATATCCAGCGAACGCATACCGCGGTGGACCTCCCACGGATCGGCCCGCGGATCTGCCGGCGGATCTGCCGGTTCGGCAAGTTTGGCCGGCGTTCCGGCCGATACCTCTTCTGCCGTCTGATGAGTTGCCGCTTGAGATGATCCTGTTGATGAAGAAACGGGCGACGGCATGAATCTGCTCTCCCAAAGGAAATTACAACCGATGGATGATAGGCGCTATTCCGACTGGCTCGACGTCGCCATCGAGCAGGCCGAGAAATCCTGGAACGAAGGCGGCATCCCCATCGGCTCCGCCCTCGTCGATCAATCGGGGCTGATCGTCGCCCGGGGCCACAACGAGCGCGTCCAGTCGGGAGATCCGACGGCCCATGCCGAAGTGGTCTGTATCCGTCACGCCGGCCGGCGCCGTGACTGGAGGACCCTCACCCTGGTTTCGACGCTCAGCCCCTGCCCGATGTGCTCGGGAACCGCCATTCTGTTCAAGATCCCACGGGTGGTCGTCGGCGAGAACCGGACGTTCCTCGGCGCGGAATCCTGGATGAAGCAGAACGGCGCAGAGGTGATCGTGCTCGATGACCCCCGCTGCGTCGAGCTGATGGAGCGCATGCAGCGGGAGAAGCCGGAGCTCTGGGCGGAGGATATCGGAGAGTGACGGAGTGGAGGCACGGAGGCACGGAGAGAAAGCGACGGAGCGACGGAGGCTCGAAGCGACGAAGGGGAGGCATCGAGGGGTCAAGGCACCAAGGCATCGAGGCATTGAGGGGCGGTGCGACGGCGAAGTCGTCGACCCTGCGGAAGCGGGAAGACGGAGTCAGACTCTTGTCGCCGTCATCCAACCCTCCGTGCCTCCATGCCTACATGCCTTCCTTCGTTACTTAGTCACTTCGTCACTCCGTCACTCCCCCCCTTCGTCGCTTCGCCCCTCCGTCGCTCCGTCGCTCTCTCTATATCGTCATCGCCATCGCCAGATTCCCCGCGTTGAATAGCATGTGCATCAGCAATGGCGCGAAGAGCCGTCCCGTTCGCTCGTAGACCCAGCCGAAACCGAGGGAGAGGACGAACAGGACGACCAGGGCATGGGCATCGGCCGCGCCGATGTGGACGAAGGCGAAGAAGAGACTCGTTCCGATGATCGCCGGCCAGGGACCGATGCCCATCTGCCGAACGGTTCGCTGCAAGAGTCCCCGGTAGAAAACCTCCTCGAAAATCGGCGCCAGCACGACCGCCCCGAAACCGACCAGCAGAAACCCGGGGGTCCATGGGTCATCCAGCATGCTGCGCAGGGTGCCATGCGCGATCACGTCCGTCGGTTCACCGGTCACCCATCTCATCAACCATCCGCTCAGAGAGCCGGTCAGCAGCAGGATCGGCCAGAGGACCAGCAGCGCGGCCACGGCTATTCCCGTCGCCCCCGCCCAGCCGGGGCGTCGATCGGGCCGGGGCCGCTTCGCGCGGAGCAGCAGCACCACGAAGATGATGATCACCACCGCCTGGCCGAGATACATGCCGCCCATGAGCTGACCCTGCTCGGTCAATCCCAGCGGCGCCTCGCGTTCCGGTCCGGCGTCAATCCCCATGATCGCCGCGGCCGCCAGCGTCCCCACGACCCCCAGCAGAACGGCGGCGATGAACAGGGCCGCGCCGACCGGGGGCGAGGTCGGCTCCGGGGGGGAGGGTACCGGAGCCAGGACGTACCACCTTCGGTAGACCACGATCCCCAGCAACGCGAGCGCCAGCGCTGCGGCAAGCAGGTCGCCGGTCGAGACCCGAACGGAAAGGTCTCCCCCCGCCGGTGCGCCGTTGCCGGCCTCCGCTCCGTGGCCGGTCACCGGCGCCGTTTCCTCCGCGGATATCAACGCAAAATTTTCCGTTCCGTCGCCTGACGGATCCGGCCCGGCCGCGATAAGCTGCTGTCCGGATGCGATCAAGGCGATCGCGCCGATGATGATGAAGACACGTTGGCTGCGTCGACCCGCGAATGGCCTGCCCCCGATGACCGAACCGAGCCCGGACAACCAGGACGCCACGACCCTCGATACGATCGTGGCCCGAAAGCGCGTCGAGGTCGCCAAGGCGAAGGAAATGACGCCCATGACCACGCTCGAGGCGCGGGTGGCGCAGGTCGATCCACCGCGGAATTTCTTCGCGGCGGTCGTCGATGAACTCGGTCGTTCGGAAACGCGCATCATTGCTGAGATCAAGAGGAAAAGTCCCTCCGCGGGGCTGATCCGGGATGACTTCGACCCGGTCGCGATCGCTACACAATACGAGAAAGCCGGTGCCGCGGCGATCTCCTGCCTGACCGACGAACAGCACTTCGGTGGCCACCTCGGCTACATTCAGCAGATCAAGGACCAGGTCCGGCTGCCCGTACTGCGCAAGGACTTCATCGTCGACGAGTACCAGATCTGGGAAGCCCGGGCCGCCGGCGCCGACGCGGTGCTCCTGATCGCCGAGGTCCTCAACGAAGCCGAACTGCTCGACATGATGATCCTGATCCAGCGGCTGGGTATGACCTCTCTCGTCGAAGTTCATGACATGGAAAACCTCCTGAAGGTGCGGCGCCACATCGGATTCCCCCACGCCGGCTACTCGCTTCTGGGCATCAACAATCGCAATCTGCGATCGATGCAGACCGACCTCTCCCACTCCTTCCGCATGGCCGAAGTCGTCGAGAACCGACGCGTTCTGGTCAGCGAATCCGGAATCAGCACCGTGGACGACCTTTTGCGGCTCCGGGCCCACGGCATCAACATCGTCCTCATCGGCGAGTCGCTGATGAAGCAGGGCGATCCCGGCGCGGCGCTGAAGTCACTGGTCGAAGGCGCGCGGAACGGACGGGCCAATCCGAAACCGGATCCGGAATCCGAAACGTGAGGCCCCGCGCCGCCTTCGCGAGACGGTCGGGTCGTTCCTGTTCCTCCGCGCAGAGGGGGTTGGGGAGGTGGAGGGTGGCAGGGTCGAGGATCGTAGGGTGGGGGGTGCGTCGATGAACCGTCTGCTGATTCGCATCCTGACGACGCTTCTCTTCCTGCTTTTCGGCGCGCTCAGCACGCTCGGCGTGGCCTGGGCGTGCGCCGTCTACCGCCCGACCAACCTCACCAACGGCCATCTCGATCAACGCGCGATCGGCGCGGAGGAAGACAACCGTTTCGAGAACACCTATACGCAACGCGCCTTCGGCCACACGCGACGGAACATGATCCATGGCCGGATCTTCGTGGATCCGGAGCGGAGGTCCGTTCGGCACCTGCCGGAACCGCCCGGCGCGCAGCACCCGACACGGGAGCTGATACGGGAGGAGATACGGGTCGGATGGCCGTTCCGGTCGTTCTGGTGCAGCTACGAAGATCGTGTGCATCTGGATTCACCCAATCGGTTCGGGATGACGCTCACCGGGACCAACATGACGCTCATCGGCGGCATCGAAATGGACGCCACGCCCGCCGCCGGATTCCAGTATCTCCGTCCGCTGCCCTACCTGCCGATCTGGCCCGGCCTGGTCGGCAACATCGCGCTCCACTCCGCCACGTGGGGCAGTCTGCTCCTGCTGCTGATCGGATCACGTCGGCTCGCGCGGTACTGGCGCGGCCGGTGCATCTCCTGCGGCTACGACCTGCGCGGGAACGACGCGGCCGGCTGCCCGGAATGCGGGTGGAACCGGCCGCGCGAGGAAAGCGAACGTCCGGACCGACTCTCGGTCCCGGTCCCCGACCGTGTCCCGCGCCAAGTCCCGGACCGAGTCCCGGACTGAGTTCTGCATTGGGCCCCGCGCCGGGAAGGCCGCCGCCCGGAAGCCGCTCGATCGGCATGCGTCGTTGCCCCGACTGCAACGGGTGATAGACTGACCCACCCGGCGGCCGACCGCGCCCCCTCCCCGGGGGATCGGTCGTGGCTGAACGCCTGGCGCCGCGATGATCCCCGCGTTCTCCCCGCTTCCTCGACCCCCTGTTTTCTTGACCCTCCGCTTCCTTGACCCCCTGCTTCCCCGGCGAAGCGACGACGTTTTTTTCACGGGAAACCGAGTTCACCATGAGCACCAAGACCCGACGTACCGGCAAGAAGAAAAAGACCAGGAGCACCCCGCGCCGATCCGGCCGCGCCAGGTACGTGTATTACTTCGGCAGCACCCGAACCGAAGGCAAGGGTTCTCAGAAGGAACTGCTCGGCGGAAAAGGCGCGAACCTCGCCGAGATGACCTCCATCGATCTGCCCGTGCCGCCCGGGTTCACGATCACCACCGAGGCGTGCGCCGCCTACTCCGGTTCGGGAGAGAAGCTCCCCTCCGGGCTCATGGATGAAGTGCACAAGAACATTCGCACCCTCGAGAAGGAAACCGGCAGGAAGTTCGGAGCCGAGGACGATCCCCTGCTCGTCTCCGTTCGTTCCGGCGCCGCGGTTTCCATGCCCGGCATGATGGATACCGTTCTCAATCTCGGGCTGAACGATCGTTCCGTCGAAGGCCTCGCCAGCGCGACCGGCAACCCCCGCTTCGCGTACGACGCCTACCGGCGCCTGATCAACATGTACGGCGACGTGGTCATGGGCGTCCACCACCGGCACTTCGAGGAGGAGTTCAGCGAGATCAAGCGCAAGCTCAACGTCGAACTGGACACCGACGTCCCCGTCAGCGGCATGCGCGATCTGTGCGAAGCGTACAAGAAGGTCTACCGGCGGCAGGTGGGCGATCCCTTCCCCCAGGATCCGCTCGAACAGTTGCAACTCGCCATCGAAGCGGTCTTCAAGAGCTGGAACTCCGACAAGGCGATCACCTACCGGCGCGTGGAAGAGATCACCGGGCTTGCCGGTACGGCCGTCAACGTCCAGACGATGGTCTTCGGCAACATGGGTGAGGACTCCGGAACGGGCGTCGCATTCACGCGCAATCCCT
>SLDM01000480.1 GCA_007125255.1 Phycisphaerales bacterium | reverse complement strand
CCAGATCGGAATGGACAAGAAGCCGTACCTCGATGCGGTCAGGAAGCTGGCAGGGGAGCGTGGCGGAAACATCGAGGTCTTTCACCTCGGCGAGCTCATGTACCGCGAAGCGCCGGATGTGCGGCCGGGTCGTATTCTCGATCTTCCCCTGAGCCGTCTGACCACCCTTCGCCGCGCGGCCTTCAAGGACATCATCTCCGAGACCAGCCCGCCGGAAGACCACCCCAACATCATGGTCAACACCCACGCCACGTTCCGGTGGCGGCACGGCCTCTTCCCCGCGTTTGATTTCGACCTGATGCGCAAGCTCAGGCCGAACATGCTCATCTGTCTGGTGGACAATATCGAAATGGTCCACCACCGGCTGCACGCGGAGCACGACATCGACGCCACGCTGAAGGACTGCATGGTCTGGCGCGAAGAGGAGATCCTCGCCACCGAACTGCTGGCGCAGGCGCTGGAATGTCAGAACGCCTTCTACATTCTCAGCCGGGGACGGCAGTCCGAGACGGTCGAGACGTGCTGGCGAATGATTACCCGGCCGGACATGAAGAAGGTCTACCCCAGTTTTCCCATGAGTCACGTGGTGGACATGCCGGAAGTGCTGGCGGAGATCGACCACTTCCGGGCGGAGCTGGCGAAACACTTCATCGCTTTCGATCCCGGTGATGTCGACGAAAAACTGCTTCTCGAACGCGCCATTCAGGCCTCGCGCGAAGCCAGGGACTGGATCGAGGTCGAGCCGCACTCCTTCGGCGGCAAGAGGAGCGGCGAGTCGATGCGCGTCTCGGTCCGGGAAGTGCTCGACATTGCCGGCGACATCGACGGTCAGATCTACATGCGCGACTTCAAGCTGATCGACCAGGCGGACATGATCTGCTCGCTCGTGCCGGAACTGCCCGGCGGCACACCCGGACTCTCCAGCGGTGTGGAGCGCGAACTTCAGCACGCCTGGGAACACACCAAGGAAGTCTACGTCGTCTGGAAGCCGAAGAAGCATCCCAGTCCCTTCATTACCGAGACGGCGACGAAGATCTTCAAGACCGTGGAGGAGGCGCTCAGCTACTTCGAAGAGAAGGGCATGTTCGCCGAAACGAATCTCTTCGGGTACTGAACGATCCGGACTCAGGCGGCCCGGTCGGTCGATGTCTCTTCATCCGGGCCCCGCCGGCCGCGAGTTCGTCCTTCACGCACGGCGGAAGTCAACCGGTGCCGGTCCACCGGCTTCGCGAGGTAATCGTCGCAGCCGGCCGCACGACACCGATCCGCATCGCCCTTCATGGCGTTGGCGGTCAGGGCGATGATCGTGCCGGTGTACCCTGACTCCCGCAGCGCCGTGGTGGCGGCGTATCCGTCCATGACCGGCATCTGCATGTCCATCAGAATGACATCAAACGAGCGGCCGGACCGGATCGCTACTTCAGCCGCCTCCCGCGCCTCCTGGCCGTTTCCGGCAAGTTCGACCGTCGCGCCGGCCAGCTCGAGCAATCGCCTGATCAATCGCTGATTGTCCGGGCTAGCCGCAGACGGCGCAGCAGAGAAAGATGTACGCCAGGTCCATCAGCTTGGTGTTGCGGTCCGAAACCTGCTCGGCGAGATAACTCCGCCGCCAGAAGAGGAAGATGCGCAGATAGCCGATGATCACCGCGATATTCACGGCAATCAGAATCACGACCCACAACCAATCGGTCTGTCCCGCGTCGGAACGAATACAATGCGTGTGCGGATAGTACGCGCCGTAGTTGGTGAAGAAGTCCCAGTCGCGTAGCGACACGATGGCCCAGTCGCGCAGCGACACAATGGCCCAGTCGCGTAGCGACACGGAGGTGGCCACCGCCGCCAGCCCCGAGCGCACCGGCCCGATTTCCTCCGGCGGAATTCCCTCGCAGCCCTCTCGATCGCAACAGGGGGCGAGACCCAGCCAGGGATCCAGACCGCCCGAGGCGAGCGTCAGCGTGCCGAACACCAGGGTGAGTAGCGCGACGATGAGCCAGACCTGCCCCCCGATCCGGTCAGCCACCGCCGGCGAGCGGGGGATCCCTCGCCACGGCCCACGGCCTGCTGCTCCCCCGCACCCTTCACGAGTTCTCCCCTCGCGATGACGCGGACGGCGCCCACTTTGAGATCGCCTGCGCCAACTGCTGTCGTGAGATCGGCTTGGTCAGATATTCATCACATCCGGCCTGCAGGCACTTCGCGCCATCGCCATGCATGGCATGAGCCGTCAGTGCGAGAATCTTCCCGGTATAGCCGGCGTCGCGCAATCGACGCGTAGCGGCGTAGCCGTCGAGAACGGGCATCTGCATGTCCATGAAGATCAGGTCGTACGGCTTCCCGGCCGCTTCGGCCTCCTCCACCGCCCGGCACGCCCGCTCGCCATTCTCAACCACGACGGCCTCCGCCCCGAGCCGGTGGAGGAAGTGCGAGATCAGACGCTGGTTGTCGACTCCATCTTCGGCAACCAGAACTCTCACGCCGGTTGCCGAATCATTCCGCTCCGCCCCCCGCTCCGGCCGTGTTCGCACTGTCCGCTCCCTTGGCTCCACCGATCCGAACTCCTCGGGCGCCAGTTCCAGGGAGAGAACGAAGCGGCTGCCCTGACCCACCCGGCTTTCGACGGTGATGGTTCCGTCGAGCAATTCCGCGAGACGTTTTGAGATGGCCAGTCCGAGCCCGGTTCCACCGAAGCGCCGCCGGGTCGATGAGTCTGCCTGGGTGAAGGGCCGGAAGATGCGCGCGATCTCCTCTTCGTTCATTCCGATACCGGTATCGATGATCTCGAACCGCAACCGGCCGGATCCGCGGCTCCGCTCCTCAAAGCCGACCTCGACACGAACCGATCCGGCATCGGTGAACTTGATCGCATTGCCGATCAAGTTGAAGAGAATCTGCCGCAACCGTGTGGGATCCGTGCGAATTGTGTGCGGCACCGCCGTGTGGTACTTGAACGCGAGTTCGATGCGCTTCTGTTCGGCGCGCACTTCCAGCAGTGAGGTGATGTCCTGAAGGAGCACGGCCGGATCGCAATCGATCCTTTCGACGGTCATCTGCCCCGATTCGATCTTGGAGATATCGAGAATGTCATTGATCACCGTCAGCAGGTGTTCCGCGTTCCGCCTGATGGTCGCCACATGCTCACGACGATCGTCCGCGGACGTCTGCGCATCAAGCAGGAGCTCAGAGAACCCGAGAATGGACGTCATCGGGGTCCGTATCTCGTGGCTCATGTTGGCGAGGAACTCGCTCTTGGCGCGATTCGCCGCTTCGGCCGATTCCTTCGCCTTCTGAAGTTCGCGCTCTGCCTGCTTGATATTGGTGATGTTCTCGTGCGCAACCACCGCGTAGACCGCGCCGTCTGAAGTAAACCGCGCCGCGCGTGCCATGAACCATCGATCTTCATTCGGACTGTGACACGGATACTCCGTCTGGTACTCTTCGATCTCGTTCATCAGGACGCGGCGCGTTCCGTTCGCGGCATCGATGGCCGACGCACCACACGCCCCCTGGCTCTCGAGACACGCGGCCAGGTAGTTGTAGCCAATCCCGTAGCCGTCCAGTTCCAGGCCATTCTGGTCGGCAAAGGTGCGCCACGCACGATTGACCTCGATGATCGTTCCGGTCCGATCCAGAATCGCAATGTGCGCGCTCAACGCATCAAGCGTCGACTGGAGGAACCGCTGTGAACGGCGCAACTGCTCTTCTGCCCGTTTTCGGTCGGTGATGTCGATCACGATGCCCTGGTAGTGCGTGATCTCGCCATGCTCATCGCGCTCGATCACCGTGCGGTCGAAGACCCAGCGAATGGCGCCGTTGCTGCACCGTATGCGGTACTCCTGCTCGAACAGGTCTTCGCCCGACTCGCTGTGATGCTGCACCTCAGCCGCAACACGATCGAGATCGTGGGGGTGAATGATCTCGTCGTAACACAGTTCGTTATTGAGAAACTGGTCGGCGGTATAGCCGAACTGACTGACATTCTGCGACACGAGTTCCACCGGCCAACCGGGGGCGTACCGCCAGCGAAACAGCAGTGTGTTGGAGTTCTCAACAACAATCTTGTGCTGCTCGAGCGCTTCGGCGTATCGCTTGATCTCCGTGATGTCGCGGAAGAACCAGACGCGGCCGTAACACGTCCCGTCGCGGGACTTCACCGGCGACGTGTACCGATCGAAGACGCGGCCGTCCCGCAGCTCGACCTCGTCCTTGGCGTTGAGCTCCGGGTTGTCGTAGATCTGCCCGGCCCGTCGAACGAATTCCTCCGGATCGGCGACCTGATCGAGCACCGAAGTCATCATGACTTCATCGTCGTTGGATTTCAGTGCCTGCGCCTCAATATGCCACATCTCGACGAAGCGCTGGTTGTAGCTGATCACCTTTCGATCGTTGTCGACGACCAGGACGCCATCCAGTGCCGCTTCGCTCTGACACTCAAGCAGTGTCTTCTGATACGCAATCTCCTCCATGGCCTTCTTCGAATCCGTCAAGTCGACCATCGCACCGACGACCCGGATCGGTTCGCGCTCGTGATTCCGGATGATCGATGCCCGAACGAAGAGGTTTGCATAGCTTCCATCCGAACGCTGGAACCGGTACTCCTCGCTCCAGTGGCGTTCGCCGCTCTCGTAGGCGTGTTGGAAGCTGAGAACGACACGATCGTGATCCTCCGGATGAACCCGCTCTTTCCACCAGTCCAGACCCTGGGAAACATCGTTCTGCTCGTACCCCAGGCACTCCCTGAGATTCTCGCTCCACCATGAGTGACCGGTCTCCAGGTTGAAGTCCCAGATGACATCATTGGTCGCCCGACTCACCAGCTCGAAGCGCTCACGACTGACCGCCAGTTCCTGCTCAAAGCGCTTGCGATCCGTGATATCGCTTTCAATCGCGATGAAGTTCACGATCGAGCCATGCTCGTCGAGAATGGGTTCCATGCTGATCTCGACCCAGTACTCCCGGCCCGACTTGGTGTAATTGACGACCTCCACGTGAGCGCCTTCGCCGTTCGCCACGGCGCGGCGCATCGTGTGAACCGTTGCGGGATTCGTACTCGGCCCCTGAAGGAACGAGCCCGGCGTTCTGCCGAGCACCTCTTCCAGCGTGTAGCCGGTGATTCTGGTGAAGCCGTCGTTGACCCACTCGATGCGCCCCTCCGCATCCGTGATGATCGCCGCGTTGCTGGTGCGCCGGGCAACCAGCGCCAGCTTTCTGTGCCGCTCCCGGCTGGCGTTGAGTTCGATCTGCAACTGCTCGTGCATCTTGTTCACAAGACGGTCTTCGAGCAGCGTGCACGCAACCGAGGCCAGTCGTTGGAGCTGTCGAATCCGGGCCGCGGAGATCTGCCGGGGCTTCAGATCGATCGCGCAAAGCGAACCGACCGCGTGACCGCTGGACAGCTTCAGCGGAACACCCGCGTAGAAGCGTATGCCCGGATCTTCAACGAGCTGATTATCCTGAAAGCGAGGATCCAGGCTCGCGTCGTTGACGATCAACGGCTCCTCGGACAGGATCGTGTACCCGCAGAATGCCACGCGCCGGTCCATCTCGGTCACATCCAGCCCGATCGCGGACTTGAACCACTGCCGCCCTTCATCGACCAGGCTGACCAGCACGATCGGGACCTCGAGGAGTTCCCGGACCAGCTCGGCAATCTCGTCGAACGCCGCCTCGCGCTGCGTGTCGAGCACGCCAAGCTCCTTGAGAGCCTGCAGCCGTCCTTGCTCGTCTTCGGGTATCGGCGCGGGAGGCATGTCTGGACCTTTCAATCCTCAGAACATCGGACTGATTTTGATCGGGATTGATGATGGATCACGGGGCTCATGAACTTCGGCTGTCCCCTTCCCTGAATCCTTCCCTGGCCGTCGTCAGAGCCGGCTCGAGCACACAGCAGGCACGTGAATCGTCGATCTTCGCTTTGCCGTGGATCGTGGATCATCCGAACCACCCGCCTCCGGATCGCGCGCCCGATCGGTGCTCACGGCGTTCCCCGCCGGCGCGATGATCAACCGTCCGGGTGGTGATCCGGACCGGTATCAATCGGCGAATCGCCGCCGCGATTGAACCGGAATTGAGCTTCGGACAGCAGATTCAAGAGATCCGCTCCTACCTCCGACCAGCTCTCGCGTTACAATGCCCCCCTCGTCAATCGAACTTCAAGACTCGTTCCCGACCCATTGAAGGAAATGCCCGTGGCGGACACGAAGCACTACGACCTGATCGTTATCGGCGGCGGCCCCGGCGGATACGTCGGCGCCATCCGGGCCGGACAACTCGGCATGAAAGTCGCCTGTGTCGAACGCAAGGCCCTCGGCGGGGTGTGCCTGAACTGGGGGTGCATCCCCACCAAGGCCCTGCTCCACAACGCCGAGCTCTACCAGCACGCGATCGTCCACGGCAAGGACTGGGGGATCGAGGTCGACCAGAAGAACGTCAAGGTCAACTGGGAGAAGGTCATCGGTCGCTCCCGCTCACTTCCGCCGATGAACCAGAAGGGCGTCGCCTTCCTCTTCAAGAAGAACAAGGTTGATCACATCGAAGGCCACGCGAAGATCACCAGCGGCAAGACCGCCCACGGGCCGTGCAAGATCGAGATCTACGACGCGGAAGATGACTACTACAACGGCAGCGCGAAGGGGAAAGCCAAACAGACCATCACCGCCGACAAGGTGCTGATCGCCACCGGCGCCAAGCCGCGCGAGCTGCCCTTTGCGAAGTTCGACGGCGAGAAGATTCTCTCCTCGACGCACGCGATGAACACCAAGAAGCAGCCGAAGTCGATGATCATCGTCGGTTCCGGCGCGATCGGCATGGAGTTCGCCTACTTCTACAACGCCTTCGGCACGAAAACGACGGTCGTCGAGATGGTCGATCGCATCCTTCCGGTGGAAGACGACGATGTTTCCAAGGCCGCGGAGAAGATCTTCAAGAGGCAGGGCATCGAGTTCCACACCGGTCACACCCTGAAGGCGGTGGAAAAGACGAAGAGCGGCGTCAAGGCCACCCTCGTCAACGTCAAGGATGAAAAGAAGACGCAGGAGATCGAAGCGGAGGTTCTTCTCCTCGCCATCGGCGTGAAGGGCCGCTTTGACGGCCTCT
>SLDM01000498.1 GCA_007125255.1 Phycisphaerales bacterium | reverse complement strand
GGTCGATCTCCTCGAACTCTACCCACACCGACTGGGTGATCGTGTGGGCCAGACTCGTCAGGATCGTCTCCGCGCTCACCCGACCGGACCGATCCGTCGTGAAGAGCAGAACCAGGAGGAACGATGCGGCCAGCGCGCCGCCGGCCATCAGGCGCGGAGGCAGTCCGCGGCGGAAGCGCGGCGCGGGTTTTTCCCCCGACCGTTTCGGCGCTTTCTGCCAGCGCGATCGCTGTTCCCCGGTCGGGCCCGACGGCAGCGGCGCCTCGCGCAGGATCGTGCGCAGATTCTCGTCAAAGACATCTTGATTGGGAGGCGTGTTCCTGGTCATGACGTGGTCCTTTGCTTCTCCGCGCCCTCTTCAGAGTCGGTCGATCGAGCGAGCCGACTGCGGAGCGTGGCGCGCAGGCGGTAGAGTTTTCCCTCGATCGCGCGGATGCTCGTTCCCTGTTCTCTTGCCATCTCTTCCAGCGGCGTCTGCCGCTGGTACCGCTTGATGAGAAGTTCCTGCTCCTCATCGGAGAGCTCGGTCATCACCAACAGCAGCGCCTGCTTCGTCTCTTCCCGGCTCAAGAGGTCCGGCGGAATCGGGTGAGAGTCGATGCGCTGGGCCAGCTCCTCGGCCGCCAGAAGTGAGTCGCCGGCCAACGTCACGGGACGACGACCGGCACGCCGCCAGTGTTCGGCCAGGAGATTCCGGGCCACCGTCCGCAACCAGCGTTCGGCCCGGTCGGGTGGGAGGCGGAGCGAGTCCCTGGAGGCCCGCATCCAGAGTTGCTGCATCAGGTCATCCGCGCACGATGCATCGTGACCGGCGCGAACCAGCACGAAGCGGTAGAGGCCGCCCGCGGCCCGGTGGAAGGCCGCCTCCATCGACTCGACTCGATTCGGATTTCCGCCGGCCGGGACGGCCCTTGGCCGATTCATCTGGTCCACAGAACCGGCGGATTGAATCGAAGGATGCTTCATCTCATCAGTGAAGATGCGCCGGAACGGACGACCCCACGGGGATTGGGCAGAATTGTCCGCGGCCGACAAGGCCGGACACTTGATTTCGCTGCCCTTTCGTGGTTGGATAGGCCGGTATGAAAGACGAAGGCCCCAGCGAAGAGGATCTCAAACGCTTCGGCGGCGATGACGGCTATTGCCCCCAGTGCGGTGAACCGACGTGGGATCAGGCCCAGTTCTGTCCCGCCTGCGGCAGCCAGCTCGACGGACAGACCCTCAGCCGCCCTCCCCAGGAACACGAAGGCCGCAGGAACTGGATCATCGTCGTCTCCGTGATCGTGCTGATCGCGTTCTTTTTCGTGGTGATCGGCGGGCGCGGTCTGTTCTGATCGACCGATCCGATTCGAAGCAGCTCGCGTCGAGGCTCTCTTCGCCGGCGAGGAAAACTCCCCGGACTCAATGATCCTCCGGCCGGGGCTCACCTTTCCAGCCCAGGCTGAGATCGATCTGCTGAAAACGCGCTTCTTCATCTTCCGATCCGCCGATCCAGGTCCAGATCGTCGGGAACTTGAACGAGCGGTCGACGTTCGGCGAACTGAAGTGAAACGCGAGCGGAACGAATCGATTGTGCGATTCGATCGTGCCGAGTCCCGGCCAGGGTTCCTGGACCGTGCGGTGCAGACCCGCATCGCGCATCTTGACGGGGTGGAACGGCACCCAGCCACTCCCGGGCAGGAAGAACTCACCCCAACTGCGCACCTCGAACCGATCCCGCTTCATCGGGTCGTATTCGATACCGATGACGGGTCGCGCCGGGATCTCCGCCGCGCGCAACATGGCGATACAGACACACAAGAGATCGTGCTCCGATCCGCGACCGGACTGCGCCGTTTTCAGCGCTCCCTGGACATTCACGCCCTGAATCGTACTCTCGGTGACGCGCCGTTCCGAACTCCCGGTGACCTGTACCTGCTGAATGGAGTACCGAAGAAGATCCTTCACCGCGTAGTACGGCGGGACGCTGCGAAGTTTTCCTTCGCTGACCCGTTCGACGGTCTCCCGGAAGATGGGGTTGTCTGATTCAATCATCCGCTGGGGCCCCAGCGCATCGCGCGTCTCTTCGGGCCAGGCGCGAGGCCAGGCCGCGCGACGTGCCCGGTCTTCATTCAGCCGGCTCGCCCAGACGGTCTGGTCGTAGGTCAGTTTCCAGCGGCCGCGCTGCTCAAGCCGTGGTTCTTCCGGAAGCGTCCAGTAGAGCTCATAGCTGCCGAACGGAAGGCCTCCCCGCAACTCCGCCCGATCGCCGAGGTTTCGGTCTTCCCGTTCATCGATCCACATCTGCAGCGAAATGGAATCCCGATCGACGCGACTGAACGTGTTCTGCACGATCAGCGGCATCCGCATCGGCTGCTCGAGGAACCGGCTCGGGACCCGCGGGCAGGGATTGCGGGTATCCGGCCCGCACGGTCTTCCGCCGTAGGTTCCGGTCATCATGCTGGAGGTATAGCTCACCTGAAAGCTCACCTCGTACACCTGGGGCTCCACCCGTTCGAGGGCATTTTCCGGCGGGCGGCCGGAGATGTCAGACATCGCCTGGACCACGGTCGGCATCGTCAACATTGTCGACGTGATCAGAAGCGAAGCGAGAAACGAGAAGCCGTTCTTCATGAGGATACCCTTCCCAGGTGTCAGCCGACGAACCGGATCCATCGGAAGAGGAACGCGAGCGGCATTCGCGCTTCCCGCCCGACCGGATGACCGGACCGGTCGTTCCCGTCGAAAACCGGCCGGTTATCCAAGGGGATGATAGACCGTATCATCGATGAAGAGCACGTTGATGGTGTTGAGCAGCTTGGCGAGGACCAGGTTGATGACGATGATCGCCAGGAAGCTGGCCACGAAAGCTTCGGTGGCGGCCCGACCGACGCCCGCCGCCCCGGCATGGCAGTTGAACCCCTTGTAGCAGGCGATCAGGCCGATGATCCCCCCGAAAAAGAGGCTCTTGATCAGGCCGGAGGTCGGTTCCCACCAGTTGACGAAGTAGCCGGTGAACTCCCAGTAGTCATGCGGCGAGACGCCATAAAACTGAACCACGATCAGCCAGCCGCCCCAGACTCCGAGCAGATTCGAATAGATCGTCAGAATCGGCGTCATCACCACGCACGCCACGAAGCGCGGGACCACGAGATAGGCGATGGGGTCGGTCGCCATGGCCCGCATGGCATCGAGCTGCTCGGTCACCCGCATCGTGCCGAGCTCCGCCGAGAGGGCACAACCGACGCGGCCGGCCACCATGACCGCCGCGAGCACCGGACCGATCTGCTTGGTGACCGAGACGTTGATCACGCCGCCGAGCCGGCCTTCCTGCCCCAGCGCCTGGAACTGCGGGTAACCTTCGATGGCGAGGATCATGCCGATGAACGCACCCGTGATCGCAACCACCGGTATGGTCATGACCCCCACGAAGTAGAGCTGCGGGCGCAGCAGGTGCCACCGGCACCAGACCGGGATGCGCCAGATGAGCCAGGTCAGCGTCGTTGCCACGAATCCCATGAACCGCCCGAAGTCAGCGATCCCGAACTGAACGGCGAAGCCGAATCGTGCGGTGCCGTGCGCGGCAGCCTGGATGGAATCGCGCAGCATCATGCCCCGGCAGCATATCGTGCCCGGCGCGTTCGCAGCGAACACGAGCAAAAAAGAAAACTTCCGGCCGGTCGGTCTGGGATCAGGGCAGACGTTGTTCTCACCGATCGATGATCTCGCTACGGGCAGGCGCCCCAGGAATCGAGCAGCGCCAGCAGATCGAAGACATCGACCAGACCGTCGCCGGTCAGATCTTCCGGACAGCCCGGGCAGGGACCCCAGCCGTCCAGCAGGGCCAGCAGGTCGAGGAGATCGACCTCACCGTCGCCGGTGAGATCACCGAAACACGCATCGCCGGCAAGGTCGGTCGTGAACGCACCGGCACCCTGAACGATCTGGCCGTTCCCACGAACGTACGTCACTGACAAAGTGCCTTCGATGAGATCCCGTTCACTGCCGATGAAGCGGGCCAGTTGCACGCGGTTGTGGGCGTACTGTCCCGCCTGACCGACGGCATCATCCGGATCGAAGTTGTACCAGCCGACGTCGGCCCCGGCGAAACCACCATCGAAAAGATCCTGGAAGTTCGGATCCGCCGAGATGTTGAAGCTGGGCGGGAAACCGCCGATGGTGTATTCGGCATCAAAGTGGCTGAAGCCCGCCGGGAAGGTGAAGTTGCCGTCGTACACGTTGACCACCACATCATCGGCATCATCCAGTTCGACAAAGAGGTGGTACGCCATCTCGCCGCCGCCCAGCACTTCGGTGGTGACCACGAACTCGGGTTCAGCCGAGACCGGTCGCGCAACCGCTTCGCACGGCCCCCACGACGCGAGCAGGATTCCGAGATCCGTTCCGTCGACCTGACCGTCGCCGTTGAGGTCGGCCTGTTCGTTGTCGGTTCCCCACGCGCCGAGGATGGTGAGGAGATCGCTCGTATCCACGGCCCCGCTGCCATGAAAGTCCGCGGGGCACCCTTCGACCGGTTCGCCGGTGACACTTCCGTCGGGGAAGGTGATCGTCACGCCGGGATTGCTGCTCCAGACGAGCACTTCAATGTCGTCGACAAAGTAATCGGTGCCGCAGGCCAGGTCTTCGCAGAAGCCGGGCGTGCTGTACACGCGCACGGCGACCGAGAGCGCATCGCGCGGAGGCGAGCCGGCATTGAAAAACCAGGTATGGCAGACTTCCTCCCATCCCACGCCGGTCGTCGGTTCATCACTGTTGCCTCCGGCCGAAGCAACATGCGACTCCGGGTCCCCGGACTGGGCGTACTTGGCCCAGATCCGGATGCGCGGATCGGAGTTCAGTACCTCATCGAAGCCGAAGAGACGGCCGTGAATCACGTCACCATGCTCGAGACCTTCGATGAACGCCAGGTAGATCTCGGGCGTCGATCCACAGTGCGGCTGCTCCGTCACCCGGAGCGCCCGGTCGCCGGAGTGGACCGGCCCCTCGTCGGTCCCGATGTTTGCCGTCGCGATGTTCTGACCGGCGAACGGGGTGCCGGAACAGTTGCCCGAGGCTGCGACGAAGCCGCCGATCGTTTCGCCCCTGCCATCTTCCCAGCCGTATGCGCCGCTGACCGTCGGTTCGCCGAGCAGGGCCAGCAGATCGTCGATCTCATCACACGCGGTGCTTGGCGGTTCGATGGAATCGGGGAAGATGAACACGGCTCCGGTACCGCCGGGGCTGCAGACCTCCAGCACCAGGTCGTCGACGTAGAACTCCGCGGGGAACTCGATCGGCTCGCGGTCGATTTCATCCTCAGGCTGCCCGTTCAGACGAATCTGCACCGACACCGCATCGCGCTGCCCGCCGGCGCTGTCGAAAACAAAGCTGTGGCTGGACTCCTCCCAGCCGGCACCGGTGGTGAATCCGGGAACACCGGTCGACCCGGTGGTGGTACTGGTGAACTCACCGCCGGAGATCGCATACTGCGTCCAGATGCGGGCACGGTTTCCGGCCATGGCGGTGTTGGGATATTGATCGAAGATCTGTGCGCTCACCGTCACAACGTCACCGTCCTGCAGGTTCTCGATTCGACCGACGAAGGCGATACTCGTCGGGCCGCCTCCGGTTCGCACGAGGCGAAGTGATCGATCACCGGAGAAGACCTCTCCGGTTTCACTGTCAACGTTGTCCGCGACGAGCAAGGCGCCGCCCCCACCGCC
This sequence comes from Phycisphaerales bacterium, assembly GCA_007125255.1. GTDB lineage: Bacteria > Planctomycetota > Phycisphaerae > Phycisphaerales > SM1A02 > SKZB01. The sequence goes on along the minus strand of SLDM01000498.1, from coordinate 1,427 downwards.
GAGACCGCCGACGGTCGTCACGCCATCCTCCCAGCCGAAGAACGCATCGACCTGATCGATCTCACAGGGATCGGGCGCGGGCTCATCGCCTTCCGGAGCGGTGGGCACCTGCGCATCAGGGAGATCGTCCACCGCGCTGCCGGACAACGTGGCGAGACATGCGAATGTCGTACGGTCGCCCTCCGCCCCGCGGTCGCGGCCATTGAATGCGTGCGTCTGCACCACCCCGAACATCGCCGTCGCGCCCCAGAGGAGGGTCCCACCGACGGCGCCGATACTCCGTCCACTTCCAATCATCACCTTGCTCCCGGTCGCAGGGTGTCACAACAAGTGTTCGCTTCGGACTCCGCCGAATGACGGTGAACGAATCCGGAATCCAGCCCGGCTATTGTACCCAAGCGCGCCGCCGGCAACGGAACCGCAGGTCGCCGCCGGCAGGTCGGACCACTTCCGGCCGGGCCGGGGATCACTTGTTCTGGGGGACTTCTCCGGGAGGGCCTGAAGGCGTTTTCGCCCGTGAATTCAGGCGTCATGACCTCATCACGCCCGGGGGCGTCAGGCCCGCCGGATACGGGCTACGGGAGATTGGGCGACGGCAATCGGGGGCCGGGAACGGGCACCGGGAAGAGGGCTGCGACGAGTGACCTCATCGGTGCACTTCATCGGTCTACTTCATTGGTCTACTTCATTGGTCTACTTCATTGGTTCGGGGGCCGGCGAGGAGGATCGCGGCCGCACCGGCTCGGAGGCGGGTGATCGCGATTCCGATCCGGCGGAAGAGCGCTCATCGGATGCCGAGGGCGTGATGTCCGATGGCATGGGGGTCAGGTAGATCTCCACCCGGCGGTTCTCCGGCGTACCGCCGGTCCGGTTCGGGGCGGCCGGACGATGTTCACCGTATCCGGCAACCTGGATTCGCACGGCATTGACATCTGAATTGACCAGGGCATCGCGGACGGAGATCGCGCGGTGTACCGAGAGGTGAACGTTGGTGGGATGGTTCTGGCGCGTCTCGGCCCGGCGAATCGGAACGTTATCCGTGTGCCCGATGATCCGGGCTTCGAACCCGCGGGCTTCGTCGGTATTCAGGATGCGGGCCAGCTGCCGCAGTGAATCCTGCGCGTCGGAACGCAGCGACGCGGAACCGAGATCGAACGTGAAGTCCGAGGCGAAGCGAATCAGTCCGCGCTGCGCATCAAAGGTCAGGAGTTCCGGATACGAGGCGGCCAGCTCCTCAAGCGCCGACTCGACTTCCAGGGGGAGCGGGCCGAAGTCCAGATCGCTCACCCGCGCCAGAAGTTCATCGTACTCGCGGGTCATGCGATCCACTTCGTTCTGCAGGCGGCTCTTGTCCGCCTGGAGTTCGTTGCGTACTGCTGCATCACCAGTCAGGGCATTACCAGCCAAAGCCTTGAGGGCCTCAAGGG
>SLDM01000522.1 GCA_007125255.1 Phycisphaerales bacterium | reverse complement strand
CCTTCGGAGGGCCGCGCTCCCCCCCGGTCATGGCGTCCGGAGGGAAGGCGAGCCGGACATGCCGGGTCATGTCCGGGCAGGGAATTCGTGCGACTCCACGTCGGGGCGCCGGTATGATGAATGTTCAGAGTGCTGAACGATGTCCACCAGCGGATCGCCCGGATCCGGGAGGAAGTTTCCATGCCCATGAGTCAGGCCGGACTGAAAGCGAGAAAGATCTCCGACTGCCGGGGGTACCTGACCGCAACCATCACGGTCCTCTGCGTGGTGGCGCTCTCCAATTCGACCGCACGGGCGCAGGACTCCGCCTCGGACTTTCTGACGCCGATCGTCAGCCCGATCCAGTACACGCAGATCCTGCAGCCGATTGAACTGACCTTCGACCAGCGGATCATTGCCGAGCTGGTCTACGACGACTATCGCGATTCGATCGAAGAAGCGATTCGCGCCGCCGACCGCGAAGCCGATCAGGCCGGACGCGTCTACATCAAGGAAGCGCTGTCCGGCCAGCGACTGCTGGAACCCGGCCAGCTGCGGCAGATTCAGAGGAACGTGCTCCGGATCTACGGAAGGTATCTCGACATTCCGGATGAGCAGTTCGACCTGCTCGGCAGGAGTCTCCACAGCGTCCTCGTCGACGATCAGGACGCGGGGCTCGATGAACGAATTCGCGCCCTGCGCCGGAAAGTTTACCTGCATCCGCGTCATCGTCACCGTGACTACTACGAATACGCCGGTGACGGTGTGGATCTGCTGCTGCTCGTGGAAGAAGCTCGCGAAGAAGGCGGGGAACTGGCGTCGATTCCCGCGTCCGATCTTGATTCGATCCTGCAGGAATACGAGCTGGAACTGGATCACTACCTGCTCGAGACGTCCGGGCGGTACCGACAGAACCGAATCGATATGCGGCTGGCCCGCGTGAACCGGGACCAGGACGCGGAACGCGCCGCCGTCCGGGATGGTCTGAACGTCTGGGAGCGCTTGTACGATTTGAACGAATCGACCAGCAAGACCATCGCCGAGCTGGCGCAGCGCCATGCGGGCGAAGACGCCGCCGCCGACTGGCGCGAACGCGTGGAGGAAGCCCATTTTTCCTGGCTTTTCGCCACCCGCGGGCCGGATCGCCAGTACGAGTGGCTCCAGACGCAGGAGCTGAGCGCAACGCAGCTTGCCCAGATCGATACCGCCTACACGCGGTACCGCAGCATGCGCCGAGCGCTGAACGAGGATGCCATTCGTCTGATGCTGGAAGCGCGCCGCGAGCACCATGTCATCATCTACTCCATGATGGCGCCGTCGGAGGTACCCTCCGGTCGTGCCCAGCAGATCTATCGTCGACTCCTCCGCAACTCGGGCGAACAGACCTCGCTGGAGAACACGACCACCGCCGCTTTCGAGGACACCCTGACCGACCAGCAGCGTCGGGCGATGCGGCTCTCCACGCGTCCGTCTCTCCTGGGTCGATGACGGCCGGCGTTTGACATCGACGCCGTCACGCCGATTATGCACACCATGGAAGAAACCGCCCCCGCTCCAACGGGTCACCCCGCCGGCGCTCAGCCCGAACCGTGCGTAATTGTCATCTTCGGCGCATCCGGAGATCTGACCGCGCGCAAGCTCATCCCGGCGCTGTACGAAACGGCGCGGACCGGCCGGCTGCCCCGCGGGACGCGTATCCTCGGGCTCAGCCGCACCGAGATGTCCGATGCGGCGTGGCGCGAGTCGCTCGAGCCGTGGGTCCGACAACACGCCACCGGGTTTGACGAGGAAGCCTGGCGAACCTTCGCTCGCTCGCTTCATTATTTCGCCGGCAGCGGCACGAATGCGACGATCTACGAGTCACTCAAATCGCGCATTGAAGAACTGGCGCGCGACGGTGAACATCACGGCAACGTCCTGTTCTATCTCTCCGTCGCGCCCTCGCTCTACGAACCGATCATTGAACAGATCGGCCGGGCCGATCTGGTCTTCGAGGGAAAGCGCTGGTGCAGTCTCGATCCCGACGCCATGCCCTGGCAGCGCATCATTGTCGAGAAGCCGTTCGGCCGGGACAAGGCGACCGCGGCGTCACTCAATCGGGCTCTCGGCCGCGTCTTCGAAGAGGATGCGATCTACCGCATTGATCATTACCTCGCCAAGGAACTGGTCCAGAACCTGCTGGTGCTCCGTTTCGGAAACACGATCTTCGAGCCGATCTGGAATCACCGTTACATCGATCACGTCCAGATCACCGCATCGGAATCGGTCAGCGTCGGTTCGCGCGGCGCGTACTACGATGAAGCCGGCGCGATTCGTGACATGATCCAGTCGCATCTCCTGCAGATTCTCGCCCTGGTCGCGATGGATGCCCCGACGCAGTACGCCGCGCACCAGATCCGCCAGGAGAAGATCAAGATCATCGAGGCCATCGCGCCGACTCCGGTGGACAACATCGAATGGTTCGCCGCGTTCGGCCAGTACGCCGGCGATGACCGGGAGCCGGCGTACCACCAGTTGCCGGATGTTCCCGGCGACACGACCACCGAAACCTTTGCCGCGCTCACATTGCATATCGACAACTGGCGGTGGGCGGGCACGCCGTTCTACCTCCGTACCGGCAAGCGCATGGCGGAGAAGCGCACCGAGATCGTGATCGAGTTCAAGAAGCCGCCGGTCGACCTGTTTCGATTTCTCACCGCGGCGGACGGCAGTGCTGATCGCCCACCGAACCGCATCATCATCGAGATCGCGCCGACCGAACGCGTCGGGGTGCAGCTCCAGGGCAAGGTGCCGGGTACCGGGGTCCGTCTGGACACGGTCCGAATGGACTTCGATTACCAGCAGCGCTTTCATGCCGAGCCGGTCGAAGCGTACGGCCCTCTCCTTCTGGATGCGATGCGCGGCGACCAGACGCTCTACAAACATCGCCTCGAAGTGGAAGGTGCGTGGAGCGCGATCATGCCGTTTCTCAACGATCACTCCGCCCCGCTGCGCCGCAATCTGAACGGGAATTATGCCGCAGGCAGCTGGGGACCAGAGAGTGCCGATGCGCTGCTCGCGCGGCATGGGCGCGCGTGGTACAACGTGGATCGCCGATAATTCACCGCTCCCGGTACTCTGATCGGATTGTATTCGGGGGCGCAGTTGTCAAAGTGAATCCTGCGGCCTACTGTCTGGTATGACCAACTGAACAGTGATCGCGTGACGGTTGTTTGTCGGATACGAATAACGTGACGTGGTCGAGACGTGGCCGGAATAGAGCTGAAACATGGTCAGCGTCGCCAAAATCGTGAATAAATCGAATGATTCACAAAGGAGTGTTTTTTATGTTCGCAACGATGAAGAGTCGTCTCGCCGCCGGGGCCGCGTTGGTTGCCGCGGTGGGTATTGCCGCGGGTCTGACGCTCGCACCCGATCACCACAATAGTGACAGGGACGGCGAAAAGCTGTCGATCGGTACCTACGAACCCCAACAGGTCTTTGACAACTATCACCGCACGGTTGACTTCTTCGAGTATCTCGAAGAGATCCAGGCCGAAGCGATGCAGGCGCAGCAGGCCGGCGATCAGGATCGGCTCATGGAACTGGAAGCGCAGTTCCAGCAGCGTCAGCAGGATCTGATGGAGCGCTTTGAAGCGGCGGTGGAGCGCACCATGCCCGCCATCGCAGAAAGCGAAAAGGTCAAGCTGATCGCGCTCGAGGTGGTCTACGCGTCCGACGAGATCGAGCAGCGCGATCTGACCACGGAGATTCTCACGAAGCTGAACGAGAACGCGGACGACTGATTCTCCGTCTGGTTTTCCGGCTGGCTCTGATATCCACCAGCAACAGCGCGACCCGAAAGGGTCGCGCTGTTATTTCATGGCAATGGCAAAAAAGGCACGGAGGGGAAGTGACGGAGTGACGGAGTGCAGCTCGCGCGGCCTTCGCTCCGCTCAGACCACGGCACCCCTCGCCGGTCCAATCTCTGTGCTTCGTGCCTCTCTGCCTCTCACGCCTCGATCCCCCGGTGCCTTGATCCCCCGGTGCCTTGACCCCCCGGTGCCCTGATCCCTCGGGTGTGCGGTCGACAGGGAATGCACCCTACCCGAGATTCATCGTCATCAGGAACTCGGCATTGCTCTTGGTCTTGGCCATGCGGCTGCGGAGCAGTTCCATCGCCTCGACGACGCTCATGTCGCTGACCACTTTGCGCAGGCGGACGACCAGTTCGAGCTCCTTCGGGTCCAGCAGCAATTCTTCGCGCCGCGTGCCGGAGGCGGAGATGTCGATGGCGGGCCAGATGCGCTTCTCCACGAGCTTGCGGGTCAGGTGCAGTTCCGCGTTACCGGTTCCCTTGAACTCCTCGAAGATGACTTCATCCGCCTTGGAGCCGGTATCCACGAGTGCCGTGGCAATGATCGTGAGCGAGCCGCCATCTTCGATGTTGCGCGCAGCGCCGAAGAACTTCTTCGGCTTGATGAGCGCGGCGGAATCAACCCCGCCCGTGCCGATCTTGCCGGAGTTGGGCATCGCGTTGTTGTACCCGCGGGCGAGACGCGTGATCGAGTCGAGCAGAATGACCACGTGCTGGCCGAACTCGACCATCCGGCGGGCCTTTTCGATCACCGTTTCGGCGACCTGGATGTGTCGGCCGGCCTCTTCGTCAAACGTGGAGGCGACGACTTCAACTTCCTCCGGCGTGTTGCGGCGGAAGTCGGTGACTTCTTCCGGCCGCTCGTCGATCAGCAGCACGATGACCTTCGCCGGATTCTCCGAATCCGGTCCGTGGTTCATGGCTATGGAGTTCGTGATTTTCTGCAGGATGACCGTCTTGCCCGTCCGTGGGGGAGCGACGATCAACGCCCGCTGGCCGAAACCGAGCGGCGCGACGAGATCGATGATCCGCGTCTCCAACCCTTCCGGGTCGAGTTCGAGGTGAATACGCCGATTCGGGTGCAGCGGGGTCAGGTTCTCGAATCGCTGCAGATCGTGAATCTTCTTCGGTTCCTGGCCGTTGACCTCTTCCACGCGCAGGAGCGCGAAGTAGGTTTCCGCTTCCTTCGGCGGACGGATCAGTCCCTTGACGATCTGACCCTTCCGCAGTCCAAACCGCCTGACCTGCGAAGGGCTGACGTAAACGTCGTCGGGCGAGGCAAGGTAGGAATACTCCGGGCTGCGCAGGAAGCCAAACCCGTCGGGCAGGATCTCGAGCGTGCCCTCACCGACCATGAGGCCCTGTTTCCGCGCCCGGGCCTTGAGAATCTCGAAGACGAGTTTCTGCTTGGGCAGGGACGCGTAGTCCTCCACCTTCTCCTTCTTGGCGAGCTTCGCGAGCTCGTCATTATTCATGTGCTGGAGCCGGGTGAGGTTGTAGTCGTCCTTCTTCGCCAGGTCGTACTTCCCCTGCGTTTCCTTTTCGAGCTCAGCGGCTTCCGCCTCGAGCTGCTCGTCGGAGGGCACATCGCCCGGCTGGAGGGTGACGGTGGCAACGGCGGCGTTCGGGCTGGGACCACCTCCGCGCTTGCTGCGGCGACGACGTGACTTCTTGCTGGCCATGGATTCCGTACTCCTTGCTGCGCCCAATCGTTTCCTTGGCGACGGGTGCGGCGAACGCGGTTAATCGGTTCGCTTCGAACTGGTGAAATGATCTCGGGATCGGGGTCGAATGATCGCTGGGAGTGGAGCGGTCATCATGCCGAAGGCCTCTCGGGGCCGCGGCGGGTCGGCGACCTCTGCGCCGACGGACGGTCTTCGTGGGGTGTCTTCATCTACTCGTCCCGGTCGTCAGGATACGTCGATGACGCAATCCCACGCCGGTGTCGGTTGATGATGGTCTCGAGGGTCCGGCGAACCCGGTCGGTGAGTTCTCCCGGTTCGCCATCGTTGCTCACTATATGATCGGCACGAATTCGCTTTTCGTCAAGTGGAATCTGGGCCGCTTCCCGCCGGGCGAGTTCTGCCCCGTCCCACCCCCGCTCCGCCAGAACCCGCGCCCGCCGGGCTTCCTCCGGCGTCTCCACGAAGATCACCGCATCACATTCGCGGTCCAGCCCCGCCTCCAGGAGCAGCGGCGCGTCGATCACGAAGGCTTTCGTCCCCGACGGGGCGTTCGCAAACGCCGCCCGTCGCCCGGCTTCGATCCGCGGGTGGATCAGGCCTTCCAGCTTCTTCCGCTCCCTGGCGTCGTTGAAGACGATCGCGGCAATCCTGGACCGATCCGGCCGGCCGGTCTCCCGATCGAGAATCTCACGCCCCCACCACGCGATAAGCTGATCGCGCACCTCCGGTTCGTTCAGCTCGGCCTTTGCCGCGGCATCGGAATCCGAGACGAAACACCCCAGATCGGCGAGAATCCGCGCGACGGTGCTCTTGCCGGATCCGATCCCGCCGGTCAGTCCGATCACGGGTTGGTGAGAGTGCTCAGTCAGCATGATGACCTGGGATGACCTGGACTACTTGACCACCCGGCTCCAGGTGGTGCCTTCCGGGCCGTCCTTGATCGCGATCCCCATCGCGAGCAGCTCGTCGCGGATCTCATCCGAGCGGGCGAAATCCTTGTTCTTTCGTGCCGCGGCACGTTCCGCGATCTTCGCTTCGATCACGTCGCGCTCCGGGTCATCATCTGTACTTGCCGCACTCCGATCGAGGTCCAGTACGCCGAGCACCGAGTTCATCCGGTCGAGTGCGGCCAGTTCATCCGCGTAGCGGCGATCTCCCGGACCGGTCGGCGCATCTCCAGCCGGATTGTGTCTCCCGGCCGCTTCGTTCAGCGCCCCGATCGCGCCGGCCACGTTCACGTCCGAACAGAGCGCCTGCGTGAACGCTTCAAGCCCGACTTCCAGCGGGCCGGGGCCGGCCTCGGGCAGGTTTCTCTCCCGATGCGCTTCCAGCCAGCCGCGCAGTTTCGCCCAGCGATCGATCTGCCGCTGGGCGTTCTGCAACCCCTGGAAGGTAAAGTTCGCGTTGGTGCGGTAATGGGTCCTGATCAGTTCGAGGCGGATCGCCGCCGGCGAGGCGCCTTTGGCGAGCAGGTCGCGCACCGTGAAGAAGTTCCCCTTGCTCTTGCTCATCTTCTCACCTTCAACGATGAGAAAGCGCGTGTGGTACCAGTAGCGCGCGAAGTGATCAGCGCCGCTGGCGCAGCACGACTGGGCGATCTCGCACTCATGGT
>SLDM01000255.1 GCA_007125255.1 Phycisphaerales bacterium | reverse complement strand
CCGCGGGTTCTGCTGCTTGATGAACCGCTCAGCGCGCTGGATGCCCGCCTGCGGGAGGAACTGCGCGACGAGCTTTCCGCGCTGATCCGTGAGCTGGCCATGACGACGATCTTCGTCACCCATGATCAGACCGAGGCGCTGACCATGGCGGACCGCATCGCGGTCATGAACAGCGGTGTGATTGAGCAGATCGGTTCACCGCAGGAGATCTATACCCGGCCCCGGACGGCCTACGTGGCTCAGTTCGTGGGAACTTCGAACCTGCTGCAATACGAACGGCAACGTGAACTGGTTTCCATCGGAGGCGCGAAGCTGGCGGTAAATGCCCCGCCCGGCAAGCCGAGCGGTCAGTGCACGGTGCGGCGAGAAGCGATTGCCGTCTCCTCCCGGCGTCGCCGTGCGCCGGCGCGGACCGCCGGCACGGGGACGGACAGGGAGCCGGTCAACGACGGGCATCTCACCATCGATGCGGTCTGTGAGCAGGCGCGGTATCTGGGCGGCAGCTACGACGTCACCGCACGCGATCGGTCCGGGGCAACCTGGCGCGGTCTCGCGCGGGAACCGATCCGAGCCGGCGAGGCCGTCACCCTCACGTTCTCTGCGGAGGCGTTGTGCTTTCTCGCGTGATCACGCCGTGGGCCGCCGTGGTCATGGGGGTGATGGGCATCGCCATGCTCTTGGCCATGCTCCTGACCATGCTCATGGTCGTGTCCGGCTGCGATCGAACCGCGGATGATGGCGGCGTCCTGGTCGTCTACTCCGCCGGCCCGCGCGGCCTGGCCGAGGCGGTCTGCCGGGCATTCTCAGAAGAGAGCGGCGTCCGGATCGAACTGTTCAGCGCCACCTCGGGTCAGATCATGGCCAAACTGGAGGCGGAGAAGTACAACCCGCGCGCGGATGTGGTCGTCCTTGCCAGCCAGTTCGGCGCGGAATGGCTCAAACGGGAACGCCGCCTGCTTGCGTACGTTCCGATGGCCGTCGAAACCACGGTGCCGCAATGGCATGACCCGGACGGCTTCTACCATGCCACTTCCGCCGCGGCCGTGGGAATCGCGGTGCACGCGGACTTCCACCACGATGCGCTGGAGTGGTCGGATTTCTTCAATGGCCATTTCCCCGGCCGGGCCATCATGCCCGCGCCGTCCCGTTCCGGATCGAGCGCGGATTTCGTGTTGAGCTATCTGCTTGCCCATTCCGACCGGGGATGGGCAGACTTCAGTGCGGCGCGCTCACATGGACTTGAAATCGCCGGCGCGAACAGTCAGGCCATCACCAATCTGCTCATCGGATCGCACCACGCAGTATTCGGCGCAGTGGATTACCTGATTCTTCGTGAGGTTGCGCGGGGCGAACCGATCGTGATGCACTTTCCGGACTCCGGTGCAGCGCTCGTGCGGCGGCCGATCGCGATCCTGTCGACCACCCGCGTGCCGGAACTCGCGAAGAATTTCGTGGACTTCTATTTCGATGAGTCGGCCCAACAGGAGATTGCCGCGCGACACCTGCTTCCTGCACGGACTGATGTCGCCGTGAGCGATGTGCGTGCCGGGACACCGTTGTCACGCGAAATGATTGCCGACATGGATGATGCCATGGCGCACCAGCGGACGATCTTGAGGAGGTTTCAGTACGAGATTGAGCGCGCGGTTATTCCGCCCCGCGCCGATCCGGACCGGACGCCGGCACGGGAGACCCTGCCGTGAGAAACGGGCTGGCCCGACTGCGCGATCGCTGGCCACTGCTGGCCGGCCTGGCGGTACTGATCGTCCTGGTGGCGTACCCGGTCGCGCTGCTCCTGGTTCAGAGCATTTTCCCCGAAGCGCTCGCGGGCGATTTCTCCGGGCCGTTCGGTGCCTACATGCGCATTCTCACGACCGACGGTGTGCCGGAGATGCTCTGGAACTCCGTCCGCTGGGCCGGCGCGACGACCGCTCTGGCGTGGCTGCTCGGCGTGCCGTGCGGATACGTGCTCGCGCGGACGAACCTGCGCGGCAAGGCGATCGCACGCTTGATGTTTCTCGTCCCGATCATGACCCCGCCGTACGTCTTTGCCCTCTCCTACACCCTGCTCATGCTTCCCGGCGGGTTCGGCGACTCCATTTTCGGCGAGATCATGCTCGGCGGCGTGCCGGAGTGGCTGCGGTCGCTCTTCTTCAGCTTCTGGGGCGTGACCTTCGTGATGGCGATCTCTTCGTTCGGCTACATCACGCTCGCCGTCGAAGCTGCCCTGCGCGCGACCCCGACCCGACTCGAACACGCCGCCGCGATGCTCGGCGCTTCTCGTTCTGCACAGTTTCGTCTCATCCTGCTGCCGCTGCTGCGCCCGGCGCTGCTCAACGCCGGACTGCTCGTGTTTCTCGACGCCATCTCCAACTTCGGCGTGCCGGCGATCATGGGCCCGCGGGCCAACCTGCCCCTGCTTCCGGCCGAAATCTACGCGCTCGTGACCAGTTGGCCGGTCGATTTCCCGCTGGCGACCGCGCTCTCTTCGCTCCTGCTGTTCGTCGCGATCCTGACCCTGCTGATCAACCAGCGACTTCTGCGGCGAACTCAGCACGCCTCGGGACGAACCACGCAAACGCTCGAACACACGCTGCGCCCGCTGGGACACGTGTTGATCTGGACGGGCCTTGTCTTCATCTTTCTGCTGACGGTCCTGCTGCCCTACCTGGCGATGCTGCTCAGCAGTCTCGTCGACCGGTGGGCGGCGGGAACGCCGGAGCTCACCTGGCGGCATTACCAGGCGCTACTCACACCGGGATCGCGCGGCCTGGGCGCCTTGTGGACCAGTCTCTGGCTCAGCCTCTCTGCCGCAACGATCTGCGCCGCCCTCGGCGGGTTCATCGCCTATGCGATCGCGCGATTCCGCGGCCCCCTGGCGACGCTGCTGGATGTCACCGCCATCCTGCCGCGCGTGCTGCCGAAGATCGTCATGGCGATCGCACTGATCATGGCGTGGAACGCCCCGTGGGTCGGCGGCCTGCGTCTCTACAACACGGTCTGGATGCTGCTGGTGGCGTACATCGCGCTCTATCTCTCCGATGCGCTGCGGTACGGCGATGCGGGGATGCGGCAGATCAGCCCGCGCCTCGAACACGCCGCCGAATCGCTCGGCGCCTCCCGCGCCCAGTCCTTCGGCCGCATCACCCTGCCGCTGCTCTGGCCGAGTCTGCTCGCCGGCTGGCTGACGACGTTCATTGCGTGCATGCGTGACCTGGTGGCGTCGGTGATCCTGCTGCCGCCGGGCGTCGAGACGGTGGGCAGTTTCATTTTCAATCAGTTCGAGCAGGGCGAGATCGCCGCGGTGATGGCGATGGCGACGCTTGTCATGATCCTGAGCACGGCGGTCCTACTCTTTGTCCAGCACGCCGGACAAAGGTCCGGCCAACGGTCCGGCCATCAATCCGGTCGCCGGTCCGGCCGCCCTCAGCGCTGATCGCAAGGAAATCGGATGCCGGCCGCCCCGCGGCCGTTCGGGACGAACGTGCACTTTCGGGCCGGCCCCAGAAAAACTCAACCATCCGGTTGACGATGCCGCGCCAGAAGGTATACTCAACCACATGGTTCAACATAAGCCATCCGCCCTCGACGATGTCTTCCGGGCGCTCTCCCACCCCACGAGACGGGCGATGCTGGAGGCGCTGACCGAGGGTGAGCGCAACCTGACCGATCTCGCGGCGCCATTTGACGTCTCCTTCGAGGCGGCGTCCAAACATGTGCGGGTCCTGGAGCGGGCCGCGCTGGTGGAGCGGCGCCGGGAGGGCCGGGAACACGTCTGCCGCATCAACGCGGCACCGATGCGCGATGTCGCCGCCTGGATTGATTCGTACCGGCGGTACTGGGAAGAACGCTTCGACCGACTGGACAGCTACCTTCGGGAACTGCAGGAAGAAAAGGAAAATGACCATGTCGCACCACGAAAACGAAAAGGCGCGCAGCGCCGTCGCGATTGAAGATGGCCAGTGGACCTTGTCCATCACGCGCGTCTTGAACGCGCCGCGGGAGCTGCTCTGGCGGATGTGGACCGAACCGGAGCATCTGATGCAGTGGTACTGCCCGGTGGACTTCACGCCGGAGTTCGTCGAAGTTGATCTGCGCCTCAACGGCGCGTGGCGGGCGGGCATGCGCGCTCCTGACGGCACCGTGCTGGTTCGGGGCGGGACATTCCAGGAGATCCATCCGCCCGAGCGACTCGTCTTCACCCAGGCCTGGGAAGAGGATCGTCCCGATCAGCCCTGCCAGACGACCATGCCAACGCTCGTGACGATGAGCTTTACGGAACACAAAGGCAAGACGGAAATGCACTTCGAACAGGTCGGTTTCGTCTCCGAAGCCTCCCGCGATGCGCACCGGGGCGGATGGAACAGCACGCTCGATCATCTTGAAGCGCATCTGGCCCGAGCGTGAATAAGACACGGCAAGCCGCATGCCCTTTCGGGGCTCCCCCTCCCTCGAGCCGGATGACCTCATCGGCACACCGGGAAGGACTCTCTCACCAACACTCGCACCTTCAGCAGCAGAGGATCAATCCCATGACGGAATCCCAGACCGACTGCCCGATGACCACCCGGCCGCAAAGACAGCACGAATGGCTGCAACAACTCGCCGGAAGATGGACGTACGAATCAGAGTGCATCATGGCACCGGGTCAGCCCCCCATGAAGGCGACCGGAGTTGAAGAGGCACGGACCTTCGGCGAACTTTGGGTCATCATGGAAACCACGATCACGATGGAGGACGGCGCGGAGATGCGCATGAACCTCACGATCGGTTACGACCCGGGTCGGGAACAGTTTGTCGGGTCCTGCGCCTGTTCGCCCATGGCTCATCTCTGGGTGTACGACTCGAGCGAGTGGGATGAAAGCGGAAACACGCTCACCCTGTTCACGGAAGGCCCCAGCATGAACCCGGACGCCGCCGGCGCGATGGCGAAATACAAGGATGTCATTGCACTGAAGGGGAAAGACGAACGCGAGATGAGTTCACACATGCTCGGGGATGACGGGCAATGGCAGCACTTCTCGACCGTCACGTATCGCCGGAAGGCCGGTTCCAACTGAGCGGACCGCCGACACCCGGTCGCCCCCCATTGACAGTTCGCACCTCAGGAGATCTTCTTCGATGTCCACCTCCACCCGACTGGTCATTCAGCGTTCTTTCGAGGCCCCGATCGATCTGGTGTGGCGCGCCTGGACCGAGCGCGCCCACCTGCTTCGCTGGCTCTGTCCGAAGGACTTCGAAGTGCTGTTCGCAGAGGTCGATCTCCGGACGGGCGGGGTGTGGCGGTCGGGCATGCGCGACGCTAGGGGCCAGGAGTACGTGGCGCGCGGGACCTACCGGGAGATTCAGGAACCCCATCGACTGGTCTTCACCCATGAGTGGGAGAAGAACGAACTCGAGCCCTCCGTCGAAACAATGGTCACCCTCACGCTGCGCAGCATCAGCGACCGGGAGACGGAAATGACCTTTGAACAGGTCGGTCTCGCCACCACCGAGTCGCGCGATTCCCACCTCGGCGGATGGTCCGAGGCGTTTGACCACCTGCAGGCCCACCTGGAGCGAGCGCCCAGCGATGCCTCGCGCTCTTGAATGAATGAATCGAAAAGCCCGGGAGTTTCAGCATGTCACCAACGGACCAAGTCACCGTCACCACGCCGAGCGATCGTGAGATCCGAGTCACGCGCACCTTTGACGCCCCGCGCGAGCGCGTCTTCGAGGCGTGGACCACGCCTTCGATTCTGAAGCAATGGTTGTTCGGCCCCGACGGGCATTCACTGGAAGTCTGTGAGATCGATCTGCGGATCGGCGGGACGCTGCACTACCTCTGGCGTCTGCCCGACGGCAACGGAATGAGCTTGAGCGGCACGTTCCGGGAAGTGAAGCCGCCGGAACGGCTGGTGCATACCGAGCAATTCGACCCCGACTGGACCGGCGGAGAGACGCTGGTGACCACCGACTTCATCGGGCAGGCCGGACGTACCCGCGTCGACGTTCTGATTCACTATCCCAGCCGCGAAGCGCGCGACGGCGCCCTTCAATCACCCATGGCCGAGGGGATGGAGATGGGATACGCGCGGCTGGAAAAGATCCTGCTCGCGAAGGTTGCGAGGTGAAACGACGCTCTCTTGCTTTTTCCTCGAGGCACGAAGGCGCGGAGGCACGGAGGCACGAAGAGGAGGGATGAGGGATGGAGTGACGAAGTGAAGGAGGCTCGTCGGCGCCGCGGCGTCGCGTGTCCTTACGTTCCTGGTGTGTCCCATGCGAATCACACCGTCGCTCGCGTTGTGAGGCCGATGTACGAGTGGTTCGCGCGTCCTCGCCGGAAGTCACCAATTCGACAGTTTGCAAACAGAATCGGATCGGCGCGACCCACACGACTTCCTGAAGACCGTTCTCTTCATTGGGGGGGACCGTGGACCCGGATTCAGAAGCTGAGCGACAACCCGAGCAGCGGGCCGTGCTGCACGAGATCCCAGGTGAAGCGGCGGTCATCGCTGCCGCGGCGGTAATCCTGCCCGATCGCCCGGTAGCCGAGTGAAAGCGTCGCGCGGTGGTCGAAGAAGCGGAAGTCGTAGCCGAGCAGCGCCGTCACCTTCCAGGTGATCTCGGAATTGATGCCGAAGCCGCCGATATCGCCACCGGCGAACACGTGCCAGTTGCGTGAGAACGGATACGCCAACTGCGCCCCGACGATCGGATCAAACCAGTCCACGCGATCGCGCAATCTCGGAAAGACGACCGGGTCGAGCTCCAGATCCAGGTTGGTGTAGCGCACCCCGGCGTAGAGATCGAAGGTGGCGCGGCGCAGTTCGCTCTGGGCGTTCTCGGGGCTCCACTCCGCCACGCGGTACATGAGACCGAAGTCCAACTGAGTCTGCCGGTAGGTCACATCGACATCGGGAAACCCGGGTGCGGTGGGAACACTATCGACGCCGATTTTCGCGAACATGCCGTCCACGAAGAAGCCCCAGCGTTCATAGCCGAGCTCCATGCGGCCGTTGAAGACGAACAGTGAATCGGAGTCGCGCAGGACGTCACGAAAACTCCCGCTGATCCCGGCTTTTCGGCCGAGCGCGCCGAGGTCGCCGTCCACGCTCACCATCCACACCCACGCGGTCAGCTCCAGCCGCCATGGGTTATCTGTTTCATGCGTTTCATGCGCTT
>SLDM01000343.1 GCA_007125255.1 Phycisphaerales bacterium | reverse complement strand
GTGCGTTCCCGCACCGGCGCCCTGAATCGTTCGGACGTGACGTGGTGATTTACCAGTCCTGACCGTCGATCGTGAACCGGCAGTTGCCGAATTCCAACGCATACCCATCGGCAACGTTGTTGGATCCATCGACGGGGCTCGACTGGAGGTAACCTTCATCCACGAGCGTCGTCAGAATGTCGGACATGCTGTCATCGCAATCACAATCGTTCTTGAACTTGCAGAGCTCGAACTGCGAGCGGATCGTCTGCAGCGTCGAGTGGGCTGCATTGGCCTGAGCCGAATCGGCAGACTCGGCGAACTGCGGGATGACGATCGCGGCGAGGATGCCGAGGATCACCACAACAATCAGGATTTCGATGAGGGTGAAGCCGCGCTTCACTCGCTGGATAGTACGCGTACGCATGAGTGACACTCCTAAAAGAAAGGACTTCGAAGACTTTCGGCTGGGCCGGCGACTGTCCCTGGGGTCCCGTTCCCGCACCGTTGACGCATCGCTGAACTCACGCGAGCCCAGCCCGAATGACCGACCCCGCGGTGCGCCGGGCCGACCGTTGTTCGTTCCCCGCCGTCCCCTCCGGCGGCGGGTCACACCCGGCTTTCACCGGGACACGTTTCAAGTGCACGATTCGTATCGTCGTTTGCCAAGAACTGATCAATCACCCGACGTGTTTGCGCGGAAACACCGCCCGCGCAGCCGGAACACATTCACATCCGGGTTTCTCTTGACCCCGATAACGCGGGGGCCGGACCGTGCTCGGTGATGCTCTTCGTGCTTGCGGCGGTGGTTTGCGAGCCCCGGGCATGGCCGCCCGCCCGCGGCGCGGAGCCCGTTCAAGGGTGAGTTCCCGGGCGAGGTGCGGGGGCGCATTCCCGGTTGTGTTCCCGGACGCACAAGGAGTGGCCCGAACCGGATCGTGTTCACGGGAGCCACGTTCCCGCGCCGCCGCCGGACCGCGCAGCCACCGCGCCGGACGATTGATCGCCCGGATTGCTGGCGGCACCGCCTTCACGCTTCAGGCGTTACGGTTCGGGGACGAACTTCTTTATCACCGTGTCGGGGAGGGCGAGGCGGGCGGGGCGCAGGGACTCCGCCGCCGCCGGGAAGCCGGCGGGCGGATGGACCCGAAGCTCAGCCGCGTGGGGCAGAATCCGGTTGCGGGTGCGGTGCGGCGGAGGGGGCGGGTGCGGGCCGGGCCGCTTCCGGTTCGTCGGCCGCGGCCTCGTCCTGCCGATCCGCCTCGCAGGCCGGCCTGGGATCGCCGGCGGCAGGCCGGCTCGCGGCCGGGACCGGCTCGGCTTCTTCATCCGGGCCGCCGGGCCACGCCCCTGGAACCGATTGCCCGGCCTCGCCCGGAGACGCCGAGGCGTGCTCGCCCGGCGCGTCACACATGTGCGTCGGACGAATCTCCATCGTGGTTCGGCTGTTCGCGCCGTCCGGTAACCGCTCCTCCCCTTCGACGCGCTCAATCAACATGGAGTCGGGATCGACGTAGACCTCCAGCCGCGCGAGAGAACCCTGGCTCTCCGGGGAAGAAGGGGCGGCAGTCTCGGACGTGTTCTCCTGTTCAATCAGAAGAAGCCGCAGCAGTGGCCGCTCATCCACCATCACCGGTTGGACGTCCGAAGGCTCCAGCCTGCGGCCGGACGCACCGGATGAACCGGCGAAGGGATCATCCGTCAGGGCCAGAAGCAGATGCGGCGCCAGCCAGAAGTCATATCGGTCGCGGGCATCCCGCAGACGATCGGACCACCGAAGCGGCAGGAACGCGTCGGCCATCTCGGCCACCTTCGATGCGCTGGTGCGCACCTGCAGCTGACCATCACTCAATTCCGACTCGACGGTCGTCTCGAGCCGTTGCGGCACGGCCGCGCCCTCACGTTCGATCGTGCGGACCACGCTCGCGGTGTCGGCGTACCCGGTCAGCCGCCGGTATCGATCGACCAGTTGCGAGTAGAAGCGCGTTGCCTCCACCGTCGAACTCTCCACACGCGGGATCCAGAATCGGTATCGAACCGGCGCGGGAACGGACGCGGGCACCGCCTTGGAAGCTGTCTCGGAAACTGTATTGGAAACTAACGCGGTAGCGCGGGTCGGATCTGGCGTGGGCATCGCCTGCGCCGTGACCTCCGCTGCATCAGGATCGACCGTGGCGGCAAGACCAAACCACGGAACGAACACCAGAATGCTCAGCATGCGGCTCATCACGTCAGATCTCCACTCCTGCACGGGTCCCGCACGGGCCCCGCACGGGCCCCGCACGGGAAATGCTCCGGCAGACTCTCATGATATCACCCCTTTCCGGAGGCGCATCGACTGATCCGGCCCGAAGCGCCAATTGAATTGACGGCCCGGCGGAAAAGTCCGGGAACTCCCGAACACCCGAACAGGGTCCTGCTTTCCGGCGAGCGGACGATCGCAGGGTGAGAAGTGGCCCGCGTCAGGAGAAGAGATAGATCAGCCCGCCGACGACGATCGCATTGGAGATGGCGTGAATCACGATGGCGGGAATCACGGTATCCCGCCACTCCCGTACCAGGGCGAAGACGATCGAAAGCGACATCAACGCGGGAACGCCCATCCATCCCTGAGGGTGCACGATGGCGAAGACGAATGCACTGACCAGCACGCTCACGACGATGCTCATCTCGCGGCCGAATCGCCGGCTGCTCTGGCGGAGGTTCCGGTAGAGCACCCCGCGGAACATGATCTCTTCGACAATGGGGGCCGCCACCGCCGCGACGATGAAGATCTGCAGCTTGACCCAGATATCGGCTTCACCGATCTGAAGGGCGACCGGGTGAGCGGGGCTTGCTCCCGGGGAGAGTGGTGAGGGCGGTTCGGCCAGCAGTCCCGCCAACATCATGAGGAGCATGGTGCAGACCAGTCCGGCCACCAGGATCGGAAGCCCCATCGCGTAACCCGCCACCCCGATCAGCGGCTCGAGCGTGGGGCGTCGGCCGAGCGTGAGGCCGGTGTCCTCGCGCACCACCCGCCACGGAACGCCGCGAATGATCGGCCAGAAGAGCGCCGTCAGACCGGTGAAGAATGCCATGATCGACAGCGCGAACGCATAGGCATCGGCGCCGGTCTGCGCCACGATGATCTGAACCAGGAACTGCAACCCGAAGTGAAGCAGGAGCCAGAGGGCAAACGTTTCCGCGTAGACCGACGTCACACCCGACCCCGGCCGGTAGCGCCACTGCAGATTCTGTTTCCCGAAGCCGATCACCACGATCACCAGCAGGACGACGCCGGCCATTCCGATAAGGATGAGCGCGGTGATACCGCCGATCACCCCGAACGTGACCCGTTGCGCAGAACGAATCAGTTCCCGGCGCTCCTCGGTGCTGACGAGGTTCTCCGGCGTGAGGGCCAGCTTGCCGAACCAGCCGAGTTCATCGCGTAAAAACTGCCGCTCAGTTTCGCTCAGCGCATCCAGCGCGATCACCGGCTCTCCATCCACATCGACCTGGGATCCATAGAGCCGGTGCAGCAGTTCATGAACCCGCTCTTCGGATTCGCGCATCACGGGAGGATCCCCCTCCTCCCGTCCCGCCCGAACGTCTCCGATCAACTCATCGAGTTGTTCCAGTACATCCCGCGCCTCGGCCGGTCCGGCCAGGTCGGCCGCGAAGATGACGAAGCGCTGCCGCTGCGCGACGCTGCCGAGATTCAGCTGCGGTTTCATCCCCTCATAGACCCCCTCGGGATCGACGAAACGCGCGGCCCCGACGCCGTACCGCGCGACCAACTCCGTCATCACCAGCGCGGCACCCGGCTCGTCCGGCGCTTCGGCATCTTCTCCGGCGGCACCTTGCAGCAGCAGCGCGATCGATGCGCAGATCAGAATGATCACGAACCACGCCAGCAGGTTCGCCGGATGACCCGGGCCGTCGTTTCCGGCAGCGTCGACGGCACGTCCGGCGGTTTCGTGATCGGAGGATGGTTCGTCGTACATGCCTGGGCCCTTCCTGAAACGGGGCGGGGCGAATCCCCCGCCAAGGGAACTTCAGACAGAATCGTCCCGGACGAGCGTGCCACATCAGTTCAGGAAGGAGAATACGCCCCTCCCCCGCCGGCCGGAAGGAAACCAGAGAAATCTCGACCGGGAAAGACCGTCTTCCCCCCTC
Source organism: Phycisphaerales bacterium (assembly GCA_007125255.1). Taxonomy (GTDB): domain Bacteria; phylum Planctomycetota; class Phycisphaerae; order Phycisphaerales; family SM1A02; genus SKZB01. The sequence goes on along the minus strand of SLDM01000343.1, from coordinate 3,079 downwards.
CGTCGCTTCGCCCCTCCATCGCTCCGTCGCTTTTCCTCCGTTCTCTTCCACGGCCTCGAAAACTCATCCGGGCCCGGGTACACTGTCAGATTCAGATCGCGTAGCTCAGTCGGTAGAGCAACCGCCTTTTAAGCGGTAGGTCCTGGGTTCGAGTCCCAGCGCGATCATTGCTTCATGCCTCCCCCCTCCAGCCCCCTTCCTCGACGGAGCGGCGTTCCCTCCATGCTGATCTTGCACGCGAACTGGTACCAGGGTTCACTCCAGCTCTGGGGTGAATCAGTGGATGCCTACCAGTCCGGAAGTCCCGCCGCACCGGCCGACCCGGAGAACATCGATCCCCGGGAGCCCGAGAGCGCGCCCGTTGAATTGACGCAGCGCGATGAGAGCGCGACCGCCACCAAGGTCCGTCAGCCGGCGAACCGGGCCCTCCATCCGTTCGCCGCGGCGGCCGGGGAGATCATTGCCACGCTGCGCCACACGGACATCGGAAGCCTCGACGGCGATTCACTGAAGACGCGAACCATGTCACTGCGCCTGCCGCATCGGACCGGACGCCCCCAGCCGAGCCACCGGCTGACCGGTCACCTCGGCGCGGTCGACGACGAAGACCAACTGGAACTGGCCACCGCGACGGTCCCGGCATGCCAGCTGCCCAATGAACACGCCCTGAAGGTCCTGCTGCAACTGGAAGATCTGACGGCGGAGCAGCAGATCTCGGCCGGGGCGTCACTTCGGTACTGGTTCGCCGTCGCCCGCTTCGTGCTGGAACTGCTCGCCGATCAGCGGTTCATCCCGACGCTGATCCAGGCGCGGGGGAAGCAGCTCGCCGGGGCGTGGCGCCCGTGGCTGCACGATCCGGAGATCAGCGACCGCATCGGCGCGCTCGTGCTGGCCATGCCGCCGGTCGTCCGCGCGGTGCTGGATTCTTCCGACGGCCGGCCCTGGCCGATCCTGGAAGATGCGCTGGCCAGCTGGACCGACGCCACCGTCCGCCGGATCCTGCGCGACGAGCGGTTCGACGAAGCGCTGGATGATCTTGACCCGGAGCGCGACGCGCACGTGGCGTGGCTCGGCGGCCTGTTGGGCGGAAGTGATGGTGTCACGCCACCGACCGGCCAGGTCAACGAGCTACTGCGCGATGTCAGGCAGTGGATCGACCGGCTCGACGACACCGGCCGCGATCTGCCCCTGCGTCTCTGCTTCCGCCTGAATGAACCGGCGGAGGATGAGCTCGTTCCCGAGAAGGGCGATGCGCTGCTGGAAGAGGCGCAGGAGAAGGCATGGCGGCTTTCGCTGCATCTGCAGCCGGCCGTCGCGAACGCGGAGATGATCGACGCCGAACAGATCTGGTCATCTGCCAATCCCGGCGCGCACATCGCCGGCTGCCGTATCGAGCAGTGCCAGGATGTCCTGCTGAAGGAGCTGGGACGGGCCAGCCGGGTGTACCGCCAGGTCGAGGAAGCGCTGGCCGATTCCGCCCCGGAGGGGATCGACCTCAGCACCGCGGAAGCGTATGAGTTTCTGCGCGACCACAAGCCGGTGCTGGAGGAATCCGGCTTCCGGGTCATCGTGCCCGACTGGTGGGGCGAGCCGATCAGCCGGATCGGGCTGCGCCTGCACGTGGAAGCCGACCCGAACACCAACCCCGGTCAATCGAACAACCCGCCGAGCCCCGACGATGCTTCCTCCCTCGGGCTGCACACCCTGGTGCAGTACACGTGGCAGGTGGCGGTCGGCGACGATCCTCTCAACCGCGAGGAGTTCGAGCGGCTCATCGCGCGCTCCGATCCGCTCGTGCGACTGCGCGGTCGATGGGTCGAGATTCGGCCGGACGATCTCGCGCGGGCGAAGAAACTGCTCGAGGAACAGGGCGAGGGCGAGATGCCGCTGCTGCAGGCGGTCCAGGCCGCGTATGACACCAGCGACGCCGAGTCGGGTCTGCCGGTCTTCGGCCTTGACGCCACGGGCTGGATTCGTGATCTGCTCGACGCCTCGACCGGCGCCCAGAACATGCCGCTCATCGAACAGCCGCAGAACTTCCAGGGCGAACTGCGCCCGTACCAGCGGACCGGCTTGAGCTGGCTCGCCTTTCTCGACCGTTTTCACCTGGGAGCATGCCTGGCCGACGACATGGGGTTGGGCAAGACGATTCAACTGATCGCGCTGCTGCAGTACGAACGGGAAGTCGGTTCTTCCCCGCCCGGACCGACGCTGTTGATCGTGCCCACATCGGTGATCAGCAACTGGGTGCGGGAGATTGAACGATTCGCGCCGGGCATGCGCACCCACGTGCAGCACGGCCCGGATCGTCCCACCGGCGAGATGTTCGCGGATACCGCCTACGCCTCCGATGTCGTCCTGACGACCTACGCCCTGGTGAGCCGCGACCGTGAAATGCTGACGACGATCGACTGGCATCGCGTGGTGCTCGATGAAGCGCAGTACATCAAGAATCCGCCGACCAAGCAGACCTCGGCCATCCGGTCCCTGCGCACGCAGCGCCGCATCGCCCTTACCGGTACGCCGGTTGAGAACCGGCTCAGCGAACTCTGGTCGATCATGGAGTTCTGCAATCCGGGGTACCTCGGCACACCGGCGGAATTCCGCCGCCGTTTCGCGATCCCGGTGGAACGGCATCGTGATACGCATCGCGGCGAGATGCTCCGTCGCCTGGTCCAGCCGTTCGTGCTCAGGCGGCTCAAGACCGACCCGGAGGTGATCAGCGATCTGCCCGCGTGCGTGGAAACCAAGGAATACGCCACGCTGCACCCGGAGCAGGCCGCCCTCTATGAGCGCACCGTCAACGAGATGCTCGAATCGGTCGACCGGGCCGAAGGTATCCAGCGGCGCGGCCTCGTGCTCGCGAGCCTGGTCAAGCTCAAGCAGATCTGCGATCACCCGCACCTGATTCTTCAGAAGGATCAGGGCCTCAGTGCGAGCCAGGCGGCGCGGGCGCCGCACCCGCCGGCCCAACAGTCGGGCAAGGTGAGGCGTCTGCTGGAGTTGCTCGAGGAAGTGCGCGCGACCGGAGAGAAGGCGCTCATCTTCACCCAGTTCAGAAAGATGGGCCACCTCCTGC
>SLDM01000134.1 GCA_007125255.1 Phycisphaerales bacterium | reverse complement strand
GTTGATGTGGTTGTAGAGATTGGTGAACGTGATCACGCTCAATCCCGCGATGACCTCAATGACGGCGGCATCCGTAAAGCCGGCCTTCCGGAACTCTTCGATCTGATCGTCGGAAACGAAACCGTGGGAATCGAGAACCGCGACGACGAACTCGATCAGCGCCTGCTGGCGCGCGTCGCTGCTTTCACCGCGCCGGATGTTGAGGATTTCCTTTTCGTCCAGGCCGGTGCCCTTGGCGATCTGCGTATGGGCAGCGGTGCAGTAGTCACACCGGTTCTTTTCACTGGCGATGAGCGCAATGACCTCGTGCTCCTGATCGGTCAGTTCGCCGGACTTGATGCTCTGCATGTACGCCAGGAAAGCCTTGAACACCGCCGGATTAACCGCAAGGCCCTTGAAGATGTTGATCTGCTTGTCCTTGAGCGGGCCGTTGAGCAGGTCCGCGCCCGGACCGGTATCGTTGGCGGGATCGACAAGTGAGAGTCGGGGCATGGGGATGTCTCCTGTTTCGTGGCAATGCACTGGTACTGGTGAAAATCTTTGGTCCGGTGTGGACCATCGACGATGGTTCACAGTATGGTAGAACCGCCACGCCGGTCAGGCTATTCGCCCGAATGCCGTCCACCCCCGATGAATCCAGCTACGCTTCGGCGATATCTTCCAGCCCCGCCGCGCGAAGGATGGTTCGGAAGTTGTCTGAGAAGACAAAGTTCTCTTCGGGAAACTCCAGGCCGGCCAGGTTGTGATCGATGTGGCTGAAAATCAGATCGACCCGGCCGATCACCTCCCACTCGGTCTCGGGCGGCCGAAGGCGGCGCACCGTCCCGGCGGTTGACGCGCCGTTGCCGTCGATCCGCTCGAGCGTGGCATCGTACTCGATGATCTCGCCGGGCCCGACTTCGACCTCGAAGGTGGCATTCACGATCTTGGCAAGGATGACCTTCTCCCGAAAGCGGTTGACCGAGCCGACGAGAATTCCCGCGGTCTGGGCCATGCCTTCGATCATGAGCGGCGCGGGCATGATCGGAAGCGCGTCCCGATCCGCGTCGGCCGGAAAGTGATCGTGCAGATGCTCCTCGGCGAGGGACACGTTCTTGATCGCGACAAGCCGCGTCTCCGGCTCGAAGGAAACAATGCGATCAATCCACATCCAGCGCATGGTCGGGGCCCGTTGTGCTATGGTCGGTACGAGGAAGGTGAGCGGGCCGCGCGGTGCGGCGCCTGCGTGGGCGGCGGGCGGTGCCTGATCGTGTCAATGAGAGCTTGCTGCCGGTCGCTCTCCATCCCTGGAGTCACCGGGGACAGCCCACCTCTGCCTCCGTCAGCCGCCCCTCTCCGGCAACGGCAGCCGCGGCCGGCGCGACGGCGCGCTGCGGCGGCCTGCTTACTGGTTCAGCTTGCGTTCGATGAAGTCCACGAGCGACTTGACGGTGATGGTCTCGGCGACCTTGTTGACTTCGGGGTTTTTCTCGAACTCGGAGAAATCGACATGCGGCATGCGCTCACGCAGCATGTCCATACCCGCTTCGGTGAACTGACCGTCCTTCACCCACTCGGGATTCTCCATCAGATTTTCCGGAAACAACTCGCCCTGGGAGATCTTGAAGGGTTTGTCCGGCGTGGAGAAGGTCTTTTCAAGACGGAAGACGATATCGAGAAAGTCGATCGACTCGGCTTCAAGATCTCCGGTCAAACTGGCGTCCAGCGTGATCTCCTCCTCATCGGCGCCGAGCGCCTCCTCGAGGACGGACTGGACATGCGTGAAAATCTCATCGCGGTTCATCGCGGCGGTATCGGGCATTCGGGTTGGCTCCGTGGTTCGACTCGGTCCTGTAGGAACGGAAGTCCGATGATACCGGCCGAATCCCGATTCGACTACTCACCCCGCCGCCGGGAACCGGACCGGACGCAACACGAACCGGCCGGAGACGGCGGTCCTGGGCTCCTCGTCCCGGCGGAGGACCCGACCCGTTGCCTTCAGTTCGAACGACCCGTCGTCCCCGGACTTCTGGAGGGTGAGTTCGACCTCGAGTTGCTCGCCCGGCCGAACCATATTGCCGAACTTGAGCGCCCGGGCCGAACCGAGTACGAGCCGAGCATCGGTCCGGTCGGCCAGAAGATGCCGTCCGGCCTGAACAATGGCCTCAACCATCATCACGCCCGGCAGGACGGGGAAATCGGGGAAATGATCCGCCAGGTACTCTTCCGCCAGCGAGACCTGTTTAAGGGCGACGATTCGGTCCGGCGTCTTTTCGAGGATGGAGTCAATCAGGGTGAACTTCATGATCTGGACCGAACCATACGCCGGTGAGCCGGCCACCGCAAATCTCGCATTCTGATGAGATTACCGGACCCAATTGGCCCGGACGGATGTGAAACATCGTCTTTTTTCTTCACCTCGGCGTCAGCCAGAGTTATACTCGCTGGTGATGGTGAAGGAAGGGAGTGAACGCCCGGATGCCTGCCCGACAGATTGCTGCCGGGCAGATGACGTGGCGGAAAGGTGGGACGGAGGAGTCCAACAAATCGACTGGCGACGATGGGTCGTGGTTCTGAATCGACCATCCATCGTTCTCCGAAGATCGATTGCGTCATCGTGGTGGCATCAGTGGCAGGACGCCCAGGAAAACGGGAAGAATCGATGAGATCAATGAAGACAGTCGGCGTAGGGTCAAGCGTCAAGGTGCCCTTTCGAAGCTCACCATGGGCACGCCCCAACCTCCTTGGCATGTCGCTGACGCTGTCGGCCGCCCTGCTGGCGGGGACGATGGCCGTGGCGGACGAGTCGATCGCCGAACCGAGGCCGATTCAGCTCGAGTTCGCCAACTCGAGCGCCGGTATCTCGGCCCAACATCACGTCCTCGCCGGAATCACCGGCGCCGGTGGCTGGATGCTCGGCGGGTTCGGTGTCGGGGATTTCAATAACAACGGCTATCCGGACATTTTCTATGCGACCGGCGGTGGAGGCCCCGATCGCCTCTACATCAACCAGGGCGATGGCACCTTCGAGGATGAAGCGGAGGCTTGGGGGGTGGCGGTGTCGCACGGCAGTGGCGGCGTCGCGATCGGCGACATCAACAACAACGGTCATCTCGACATCTACGTCACCAGCTTCGGCCCCGAAGGCGGCCCCAACGAGCCGGGGCACCATCGGCTCTATCGCAACAGCGGACGTGAGTCCTTCACGAATATCGCCGAGGCGGCCGGGGTCAATGAAACTTCCGATCAGATCGGCACGGGGTGGGGAGCGGCGTTCGGCGACTACAACCTGAACGGCCGGCTCGACCTCTTCGTCGCCTGCTGGAAAGACGTACCCGACATTCCCGGCCTGCAGAATCTCGGCCGCGCCAACAAGCTCTTTCGAAACAACGGCGATGAAACCTTTACCGATGTGACCGACGACGCCATTCCGTCCGGCCTGGGCGGCGTCTGGGGTTTTCAGCCCGCCTTTGCGGACATGAACGGCAACGGGCTTCCTGACCTGCTCATCTCCGCGGACTTCAAGACCAGCCGTTACTTCATCAACAACGGTGATGGCACGTTCACCAACTACACCACGGAATCCGGTACGGGCATTGACAGCAACGGAATGGGCCAGACGATCGGAGATCTCAACAACAACGGCCTGCTCGACTGGTACGTCACTTCCGTCCACACCATCAACTTCAGCCAGCCCGAACCGTACATCAACGGCAACGCGCTCTACATGAACCAGGGCGATCACCAGTACCATGAGGTTGCCGAAGAGGTCGACGTGCACCTGGGCCATTGGGGCTGGGGCGCCAACGCCGTGGATCTCAACAACAACGGCTGGCTCGATCTGGTGGAAGTCAACGGTCGTCCGGCCAGCCAGTGGCTCAATCAGCCGGGCAAGATCTTCGCCAACTCCGGCGATCTCACCTTCACGGAAGTCGCCTCGGAATCCGGATTCACCCACATCGGGGAGGGGCGCGGATCGGCGTGGATCGACACGCAGCGCAACGGCCGACCGGACCTGCTTGTTTCGAAATTCAACGGAGCGTTCGAGTACTACCGCAACGATTCTCCTGCCGCCGGCAACTACCTGCTGATCGACCTCGATACCAGCAACAATCCGCTGCTGGCTCCGAACGGCTTCAACTCACGAATCAAGGTGACGGTGGGTGGACAGACGCACCAGCGGTACCAGAACGGGGATCCGAGTTATCTGTCCTCGTCCGATCTGATCGTGCACTTCGGCGTCGGTGATGTCGACACCATCGATGAAGTGCGGGTCGAGTGGCCGCGTGGCTATGTCACGACTCTGACGAACGTCGATGTCAATCAGCGGATGACGATTGAAAGCCCGCGTCTCGCGGACCTGACCGGCTCGGGCGACGTCAACGTCTTTGACCTGCTGATTCTTCTCAATCAGTGGGGATCGTGCGCCCCCTTCTGCCAGGCGGATCTGAACAACGACGGTGAAGTGAACGTCTTTGATCTGCTCATGTTGCTGAGTGACTGGGGTTGATCGTCCGAAGCGCTGCTTCCACGCCCACCGACCCCCGACCCGTTCTATTCCGTTCCGCCACATCCAACTTCCGTGACGATCTTCAGGGAGAGTCTTCAGGGACGGTCTTCAGGGACGGACTTCAGGATAGTCGTGCCCGCGGCTTGTTCCGCTGCGCCCACGCGCCCACAATCGTGTCATGAGCTTCCAACCCGATGCCCTGACCTGGACCGGTCTGCTGGCCCGATGGATCGAGTTCGCCCGGTCTTCGGTTGCCCTTCCGAACGACGCCGAAGGCGAGCGCTGGCGCTCGAGCGTCGCGCCGATCATTACGCTCCAGGCGGTGACGTTTGCCCTGGGTGACCTCGACCGGCTGCCGGCGGAAGAGCGTCCGCTCGCGCGGGACAAGGCGGAGATGCTGATCGAACAGCATGTCGGCCAACTCGAGGTGATCTGGCGCGGTGTGTCGCTCCCGCCCATGCTCCTCGAGCTCGTCGAGGATGCCCGCGCGCAATGGCGGCACGCCCTGTACGCCGGCCTGGTCGAATTGATCTGGCGCGGTTCAGAGCCATGGACCGTCCCCGCCATCGACGCCGGGACCCTGACCCGCGGCACACTCGCCCTCATGCAACCCGGCACGATCGTCATGCCCGGTGAGCCGGTGGCGTGGTGTGTCGATGGTGATCTGGAAACCCTGGAATCACTTCTGCCCGAACTCGAACGAAATTATCCCGACGGACCCAGGCAGGTCTACCGGCAGATACGCGGTGAGGATGGCGTGATCACCCACGACCAGATCCGTCCGCTGGAGACCGAGCTTCCGGCGGGTCTTCCTCTGCTCGAGCGCGGCGAACGCATCGGCCGCTTCACCCTCGATGCCGAATCATGGCGGCAGCAACAACGAGCTGCGATGGCGCAGCCGCGCATCCCCGTGGAAGATCACACCTCGGGTCACGGTTCCGCTCAACAGTCGCCCCACTGATCCAGCAGCAAGAGCAGGTCAAAGACATCGATGACCCCATCGCGGTTGAGATCCGCCTGCGGAAAGCGCGATGCGCTCTGGCCCCAATGATCGAGCAGCAGGAGCAGATCGAAAACGCTGACCGAACCATCGCCCGTCAGATCCGCGGGACAGTCTGAGACTTCCTCCTCGACACGGAGCGTGTAATCCGCTCCCCAGTCGACGTGCGGTTCATTCGCGATATCGTTGACCAGTCCGAGCGTCGGTGAGATGCGATAGTCATAACCCGGCGCGAAACCTGCCGTACCGGCGACCGGGCGCACGCGAATCTGGCGGGCATTGCCCTCGGGATGCTCGATGATGAACTCGTCCATCGGCATGATGGCAAACGCGCCGCTCGCGCCGATCGGCCTCCGCCGAACCTGGACCGCGGGCTGGCCGACCATGCGCACCGGGCCGTAGTGATCGAGCGTCACTTCCAGCGGTTGCTCACCCGGCGCAACGGTCACCTCGTCGCCGCTGACCGGTGAACTCGATTTTCGATGCAATGTGAAGGGCACCATCCCGATGGCGCCCCCTCCCAGTTCATGGTTGGGGATGGTGTAGTTCGGGCCGGAGAGGACGATCTGATCCGGGTCGCCATGCTGTCCGATCAGAATCGGCGCGGTCCATTCGGTGTCACGGTCGTTGGCCGCGTTGAAGGTGATCTGTCCTTCGAGCCCGAAACTCGGCAACTGGATGGTCCGATCGGGGTTGGTAAAACCCTGGTCGAAGATCAGCTCCCCGGTGAACTGCTGCAGAAACCGCACGAAACCGGGATTGCTTCCGGTGTCGCCGAGTCGGGTGGCGTGAAGACGACCGTGGAACGAACCGGCCTGCATGAACCAGAGGTATCCGCTCCCGCCATCCATCCCGACTCGAACGTCGGCGTAGAGATCAAACGTGCTCCGAATGAAGAACCGGTTGTGCTTGGCCCGGATGGTGACCGGCGCCTCGGCCGCACCGATATGACGTCCGGCCTGCACTTCCAGGATCCGTCCCTTCTCGGCCAGGACGTCACCCAGGATGTCGCGGTCGGCCGTCACGCTGCTGATACCGCGCTGGGGATTCTCGGGAGTCGTGGCGATCAGCGGGCCGAGGACATCGCGGCCGGCCTTCAGAATGCCCATCGACTCCACGATGACCTCACCGATGTCTTCGCGTACTTCGACCTCGGTCAGAATCGTCTCCGCGTCGCCGGGCTGGCTGATCTTGTGGATCGACGCGACCCCCTGCTCATCACCGCTCTGCACGCTCACAAAGACGGGAGAGCCCGCGGGAATACAGTCACCGAAGGGCGCCCAGCAGGGGACGTTAATGATGAGGTGATCGATCGTCACCCCGCCCGTTCCGATAACGTCGTAGACGGTCAACCCACCTTCGGCGTACAGCGCGTTCAGGGTGATCGTCCATCCGCCGGTCTGGGCGTTAAACGACTTCGTCGCCCAGTTCGACTGAACCGGTGTGCCGTTGGCGCGGAGAATCTGGATGTCCGCCGCCGCCGCGGTTGCCAGCATGGCGGCGCCGAGGATGCCCAGCGCAGCGGCCGCTCTTCCGGTGAGTTTGCGAGTCTTCATGGTGTCTACCCTCCGGTACTCAGCATGACACGATGCGCCGCCGCCGCCGGCCACCGCCACCGGACCGGAGAGAGTTCCGCCGGTCGGCGCCGGCGCCTTCCACAGACTCACCCCCACTTAACCACCGCACTTGTCCTATAGGACCCTGACGAAGCTGCCGGGTTCCCAGCCCCCCGCCCCCCCCC
>SLDM01000389.1 GCA_007125255.1 Phycisphaerales bacterium | reverse complement strand
GCAGCGTCCAGAGGTCGGGATCGTATTCGCCGGTCGCCCGGTGTCCGGCAAGAATATCGCGGGTCTCACGAAGACCGCGCAGGCCGGGGCAATCGAGGGTGTCGATGTAGGACGCCTCCAGCGCCTGGAGCAGCGCATCGTCCCCACACGTTGCGGCGGACTCGAGCGAGATCCCGGGCGGCCAGACGACGGTTTCCGTGAACTCCTTCCGTCCGGGGCGCTTCCTCTCGAGATAGCTCAACCGGGCCAGTTCCGAAAAGCCGCCACACAGAAACGCCTGCCGCAACAGGACTTCGCTCGGGTCCAGCAGCACCTGGGCCACCGCCAGCCCCTCGTCGGCCATCCCCCGACAGGCGTGGTCGATCAGTTCGCCGATGGGCTTGACCTGCTCTCGCACCGTCGGGGGCGTGGCAAAGAACATCGCCGTCCGGCCGGGATTGGGGACCGCCAGCACGGAATGGATGATCTCCCCCCTGGAATCGAGGCGGCTCCACAGCCCATCCAGCGCGATCCGGCTCCGTTCGGCGAAGCTGAGAAACTGCCGGACTCGACCGGAATCGACATCGCCCCGGGCGGAAAGCAGCATCCGGACTGCGTCGGTTCTGCGCTCCGCGGGCACCTGGATCATGTCCGGGACCGGTTCGGGGTCGCCCAGTGGCGTGGTTGTGCTCTGGGAACTGCTCATGACGTCTGTCTTTGACCCCACCCGGTGGATCGTTACAATCGCTGAATTGTAGCAAGCATCTGTGGAGTTCGATCATGACCGCGACTGTCCGCTCAATTCTCGTTCTCGCTCTGGTCGGCCTCGTGACGGCCTGGTCGTCGGCTCATCCGACACCGTCCTCCGTGCCCATACGGTGGGAATTGAACTTCACGCCGGGTGAACTTCGACTCTACTACGACGAAGTGGATCAGAGGTCGTACTGGTACTTCACCTACATGGTCACCAACCGCACCGGCGCGGAGCAGATCTGGGCGCCACGCCTGACGCTTTTCACCGATGCGGGCCAGATTATCAACTCCGGAAGCAACGTCCCGACGCGCATCGTGGACGATCTCCTGGACGTCCTGGGCAATCCGCTTCTGCTCAACCAGTTCGAGGTCATCGGCCCGATTCTGCAGGGCCGGGAGCACGCCAAGGAAGGGCTGGCCGTCTGGCCGGCGGATCGGCTCGACCTCACCGAGGTCAAGCTGTTCATCAGCGGCCTGAGCGGCGAGACCGCGCGGGTGGTCCACCCGAAGACCGGGGATGAAGTGCTGCTGCGGAAGACGCTGGAACGGACGTACCACGTGCCGGGCAACGCCGGCCATCGCGGCAGCCGGCCCCTCGATTTTCAGGAGCAGCGCTGGATTTTCCGTTGAGCCTTCGCTACTCTGTTCGGCTCGGCCGATTCGGCCGCAGCTTTCGCGGTACTCATAGCAGTACTTACAAATAGTCGAACGGCCCGGACCGGTTCCGGCCGCTGATCTTTCTGGAAGGACGGCGTGTAATGGCACATAAAAAGGGACAGGGTTCAACCCGCAACGGGCGCGACTCCAATCCGCAGTATCGCGGCATCAAGCTGTACGGCGGCGAGGTCGCCAAGCCCGGCGCGATCATCGTGCGGCAGTGCGGCACCAAGTTCAAGCCCGGCTATCTCGTCCGCCGCGGCAACGACGACACGCTCTACTCAATCTCCGACGGTCAGGTTCGCTTCCGCGGCCGGTTCGTCGATGTCGTTCCGAGCGATCCGAATCAGCCGCAGTACACGGCCGTCGAATCGTCAAAGAACTGAGCCGCGCGGTTCACCTGCCTGCCTCGCTCTCGGGCGAGGAGCAACTGAGTGACCTCCACGGGACGCCTCGGCGTCCCGTGTTTCGTTTCCCGTTTCGGCGCGCCGGGCCATACACTGATGCGAGTCACCCATGCTGAGACTCCGCCGCAGCGAACACGAGATGCGCATCGAGATCATGCCGTTGATCGACGTGATCTTCCTGCTGCTGACATTTTTCATCTATGCGATGGTGCTGATGGTGCGCGCGGAACTGCTGCCTCTGCAATTGCCGGAGTTCGCCTCCGCCGAACCGGCCGAACCGGCCCCGGCCGTGACGATCAGTATCGATTCGGAGGGTGATCTGTTTCTGGATCGTGATCGGATTGAACTGGATCAACTGCTGCCCGCGTTGCAGGAGCGCACCGAGCGTGATCCCGACATCGTGATCTACATCGCCGCCGATGAACGGGGCACGTCCGACCGGCTGCCGGGATTCTTCGCGCTGTACGACCGGCTCGCCCGAGAGGGACTCAACCTGCGCCTGGTCGGCCGGCCCCGCGACACGCCGGCGGCGTCTGAATCCGCGCCGGATACGGGGTCAACGCCATGAGCCGCGCCTGGGTCGAAGCGTCGATCGCCCGGATCGAGGCGGATTTCAACCGGTCCGCGGACACGCACCTCATTCGCCTGCCGTTGCCGGCCGTGCCGAATGTGCACGTGTACCTCAAGGATGAGTCGACCCACATCACCGGATCACTCAAGCATCGCCTGGCGCGGTCGCTCTTCCTCCACGCTCTCTGCAACGGCTGGATCGGACCCGAGACCACGCTCATCGAAGCGTCCTCGGGAAGCACCGCCGTTTCGGAAGCGTACTTCGCGCAGATGCTCGGTCTGCCGTTCATCGCGGTGATGGCCCGTTCGACCAGCCGCAACAAGATCCAGCTCATCGAGCACCAGGGCGGCACGTGCTGTCTCATTGATGATCCACGCGAGATCTACGCCGAAGCGCAGCGGCTGGCGCGAGAGTGCAACGGCCACTACCTCGATCAATTCACCTTTGCCGAACGGGCGACCGACTGGCGGGGCAACAACAACATTGCCGAATCGATCTACCGGCAGATGGCGAGCGAACCGCACCCGATCCCCTCCTGGATCGTCACCGGCGCGGGGACCGGCGGGACCTCCGCGACGATCGGCCGCTTTGCCCGGTACTACCGCACCGGCACGCGCGTCTGCCTGGTCGACCCCGAGCAATCGGTCTTCCACGACTACGTTCAGACGGGCGACGGGTCGATCCGCGCGGCCCGCGGCAGCATGATCGAAGGAATCGGCCGCCCGCGCGTGGAACCCTCGTTCATCCGCGAACTCATCGACCGCTCGATCAAGGTGCCCGATGCGGCTTCGTTCGCCACGATTCACTGGCTGCGCGATCTGCTCGGCCGCGCCTGCGGCGGGTCGACCGGCACGAACCTCTGGGGCGTCTTCCAGATCGCCGCCGAGATGCACCGCGCCGGCGTGAGCGGTTCCATCGTGACCCTGATCTGCGATGGCGGCGAGCGTTACCGGGAAACCTACTTCAATGATGACTGGCTCTCGGAACACGGCTTCCAGACCGGGCCGCATCTGGCGCAACTTCGCGAGTTTCATCAGTCGGGGCAATGGCCCGGCCCCCCCTCACGAACGGAAGCCGACTCGAAAACCCCGACCCCGGCTCCATAGAATGCCCAGGAATGAATGTCATGGGCACCACCCGCTCCCACCTGCCGCTGCTCGCCGGGCTGATCGTCTCGATCGTGCTGCATCTGGCGCTCATCGTGCCGGTGCTGATGGTCTCCATGACCAGTGAGCCGGAGGAGTGGTCTCTCCCCGAGCCGCAACTCAAGGTCGAAGCAGAGAAGCGGCAGGAGCAGGAAGAGGAAGAGGAGGATGAACTTCAGCTCGGCATCGACGAGAGTGAGGCTTCGACCCTGACCTGGGTCGGATACGAGGAGTACGAGGAACATCTCGCCCGCCGGGCGGAGTTCGAACAGGCCGCGTTCACCCAGGATCCCGTTGCGGCGCAGGAACCGCAGCCGGACGTCGAGCTTCCGCCGATTCCGGAGGAGGTCGACCATCTGAGCGAAGCTGAGCCGGATCAACCTCAGCCCGAACCGACCGCCGAGCTGATCGAGGCGGACCTCGCGGCAAGTGAGCTCGAGGTCGAACCGCAAGAGCACTTGCATTCAGATGCCCCGCCGGAATCGCTCGAGCAGCCGGATGCCGAGCCGGAGCATCTCCCGTCGGATGAAGCGCTGGCCGAGGCGCCGCCCTCAGAAAGCGTGCCCCCCCCATTCACGCTCATCTCGCCGCTGGATTCACTGATGCCTTCGCCGGGCGAACAGCCGGGTCCGCCCGCGCCGCCCCCCGCGCCAATGGAGGTTTCGGACGAAGCCATTCTCGATGAGGATGTGGAAGCGGATCCGGAGGCGACCCGTGATGAGGTGCCGGGCGATCCCGGCCCGGAAGAGCCGACCGAAGCCCGCGAACCGGAGGAACCGGCGGAGTCACGCTCGCCAGAAGAAGAGGAAGCAGATGAACCGGTTGAGCAGGGCGAGGCCGGGGAAGCCGGGCCGGCCGGGGAGGAGGCCGAGCCCGAGGAGACTCCCGACGAGACGCCCGCATCTGATTCATCCGAACCCACGCCTTCATCGGAGGCTCCGACCAGCGAAGAACCGCCGGCGGAGGGTGACGATGCGGACAAGGACGCCGATGCGACAAGCATCCACGAAGTGCCGTACGACGACTGGCGCCTGGGGCGGCCGCTCGCCGCGGAAGGCCTGGAGCTCAAACCCCAACGGCCGCATTTCACGCTGCTGCAGCGCATGAATGCCGCGCCGGGCAACCCGGTGGTCGAGATCCGCTTTGACCAGCGCGGACGTCCGGCCGCCGCGACCATCCTTTACAGCACCGGAAACACCTCCATCGATTCCTCGCTGCTGAGTTCTCTCTATCGCTGGCGCGCCGAAGGCGAAGCGCTGGAGAAACTGGAAGATGACGACACCTTCGACATCCGGATCGAGATCGTCTTTTCCCGGCGGGGTCGATGAGCGCTCTGCGCAATCGAAAAACGCCGCGGGCTTCTTTCGAAGGCCCGTGGCGCTGTGGGGGGGCAGATTGAAAAACGTTCCGGTCGGATGGGCTGGCGCTCACAAGGCGGCGCGCCTTGCCGACACGGCGCTCACCGGTACGGATTACCTCGCGGATTTTCGACGCCGGCTGAAGCCGACCAGACCACCGAGACCGAGCAGCGCGAGCGCGCCCGGAGCAGGAATTGCGGTCACGCTGAGCACATACGGCGTGCTGGACGAGCCGAGCTGAATACCTCCGCCGCCCATCTCGGAGTAGATCGTGTTGTTGAAGACCGAAACGTCAAAGGCGATCTGCCGCGCTTCGGCATCGACAATGGTGTATTCGAAACGGTAGAGTTCGATCTCGGTATCGGTGTTGATGCCGGGGTTGAACATCATCGGGAGCTGGGTTGCTTCGACCTGCGCGATGCCGATGAGGCCGATCTGGCCGTTGTTGCCCATCGCAGCAAATGACGGGTGCACGCCGAGTCCGGCACCAGCGTTATTGATGCTGCCGCCACCGGGAATGTCCGCGACGAGAATGTCCAGAATCGATGCGGCGAGCCCGAAGTAAGTCGGCTGCTGATGATCGATCGATGCGTTGAGCGTCATGGTGACGGTATCGCCGAGCTGCGCGGAGGAGTGGCTGGCCGACCAGGAGTAATCGACGACACCGGCCGAGGCCGTCGCCGCAAAGACGCCGCTGCTGCTCACGCCGGCAACGAGCGCGGCAACGATCATGGGGGTTCCGTTCTTCATGTTCATATTCTCCAGTTGTGAGTGATCCAGCGACACGCCTGTTCGCTGGAGGTACTCTCAGTCTGCGGCCCAACTCCGCCGGTGCCAGAATTCGGGGCCGCCGGGGCGCCAGATGCCCCCTTCCGGCATGGTCCGCACGGCAAAGTCGCTGCAGGTTCACGTCCGAGAACGCTCGGCGGCGAGGGCCGGAAACGGGCCTTACACGGGCCCTGCACGCGCCAGCCCCGCTCGCTATCATGGCCGGGGCCTCCGCCCCTCGTTCGGGCGGTTTGTTTCTCACCCCTGATCACTCCCGAATCTCATGCCCAGCCCGACCACCGAACCGACGACGTCCGTTGAGAAGAGCGACCGCGTTCACGATCTCGACCATCGCCCGCGCGTGCTGCTGGGCAAGATGGGGCTGGACGGTCACGATCGCGGGGTGAAGCTCATCGCCCGCGCCCTGCGCGACAGCGGTATTCACGTCATTTATTCCGGACTCTGGCAGACCCCCCGTTCCCTGGCGATCTCCGCCCGCGATGAGGATGCCGATGTGATCGCCGCCTCGATGATGAGCAACTCTCACCTCGTCCTCGTACCGCGTCTCATCGACGAGTGCGGCAAGGTCGGCCGGCCGGACATGGTCGTCAATATCGGCGGCATCATTCCGCAGGAAGACGTGCAGTCCATGAAGGATGCCGGCGTCAACCGCATTTATCACACCGGCACCACGATGCACGAGATCATCGACGGGGTGCGGGAAGCGACCAGACGCTACGAACCGCTCACCTCCGAACACACCACCGCGCAGCTCGCCCGCAACATCAGTCTCGCCCATTCCGGAAGAACCGATCAACTCAACGCGGTGAACCCGGCCCGGCGCAAACCCGCCCAGGTGATCGGACTGACCGGGTCCCCGGGGGCGGGCAAGAGCACCCTCGTCGCCGCGATGGCCGGGGAAGCCGTTCGCCGGGGCGAGAAGATCGCGGTCATCGCCTTCGACCCGATGAGCCCGATTACCGGCGGCGCCCTGCTCGGTGACCGGTTGCGGGTGGATTTCAATGCCGTCGATGAAGGTGTCTTCTACCGCTCGCTCGCGATCAGCGGCGAGGACTACTCCACCCTGGGCGACATCGTCGAGCTGATCGGCGGCGCGGGCTTCGACAAGCTCATCGTCGAAACCGTCGGCGCGGGACAGAACGAAACGCGCATTCGCCAGCACGTGGACAAGACCGCGGTGGTCGTCGTACCCGGCATGGGCGATGCGGTACAGATGGACAAGGCGGGCATTCTCGAAATCGCCGACCTGTTCGTCGTCAACAAGGCGGATTTCGCCGGCGAATCCAAGCTGGTGCGCGAGCTGCTCGACATCGCGGGCGATCGCAGGATCTACGAAACGATCGCCACGCAGGGCAAGGGCATCGTCGAACTGCTCGATGCGCTCTTTGACTGAACGCAGAGGCCGGCGGCCACCCACTGGCGGCCCCGTACGAAGCCCCGGGCGCCCCCCATCGCCCCCACACCCGCGTTTTGGCGCACCCCTCCGCGCCGTGTTACACTCCATCATGCCCCACTTGATGCCCCGCCGCCTGTTTGCCCCCGATCCCAGCGATGCTTCTTCCGGCGAAAGCCGCGCCGACACCGCTGGCTCCGATCTGTTGCGCCAGTTC
>SLDM01000082.1 GCA_007125255.1 Phycisphaerales bacterium | reverse complement strand
GAAAGGCAAAGGAGGCGTGGGTGCACGAGTAATCAAACTCGATGCCCTGGCCGATGCGGTTCGGCCCGCCGCCGAGGATGATGATCTTCTCCCGCGGGGTGACGCGGGTTTCGTCATCCGGTTCCGGGTGAGCCGGCCCGGACCCGGACCCGGACCCGGATTCATTGGGGGCGATCCGGTGGGTGCACGGGGTCTCGTAGGTCGAGTAGTAATAGGGCGTGACCGCTTCGAACTCCGCCGCGCAGGTATCGACCAGCTTGTACACCGGCTCGATGCCCAGCGATTTGCGGCGGGCCCGCACGCGCAGAATCGTGTCCGTCGTGATATCCCCCAGGAACAGGTTGGCGAGCTGCGGATCGGAATAGCCGAGCTGCTTCGCGCGGAAGAGCACTTCGCGCGGCACTTCTTCCAGAGAGCGGAAGGAACAGAGCACCTCTTCAAACTCGACCAGTTGCAGGAACTGATCGAGGAACCACGGGTCGATGTTCGTCAGCTCGTGCACGCGCTCGATCGACCAGCCCATCTTGAAGGCGTAGCGAACGTAGTAGAGTCGCCCCTGGCTGGGGACGGTGAGCTTGCGGATGAGTTTCTCTTCCGGAATCGGCCAGGCGGACTCCGTCGCCTCCGCCACGACCGAGTCTTCACCTTCCAGTTGCCAGTTGCCCGCGGCGAGGCGCCGGACCCCGGCGAGCCACTTGTCGTTCTTGTCCAGTCCGAAGCCGAAGCGCTTTACCTCCATCGAGCGGATGGCCTTCTGCATCGCTTCCTTGAACGTGCGGCCGATCGACATCGCCTCGCCCACGCTTTTCATCTGGGTGGTCAGCGTTTCGTCCGCTTCGGGGAACTTCTCGAACGTCCAGCGGGGCATCTTGACCACGACGTAGTCGATGGACGGCTCAAAGCACGCGCTGGTGGCGCCGGTGATGTCATTGCGCAGTTCATCGAGGGTGTAGCCGACCGCGAGCTTGGTGGCGATCTTTGCGATCGGGAAGCCGGTGGCCTTGGACGCCAGCGCGGAGGAGCGCGACACGCGCGGGTTCATTTCGACGACGACCATCTCACCGTCATCGGGGTTGACCGCGAACTGGACGTTGGACCCGCCGGTTTCCACACCGACGGCGCGCAGGATCGCCAGCGCCGCATCACGCATGCGCTGGTACTCCTTGTCGGACAGCGTGAGGATCGGCGCGACGGTGATCGAATCGCCGGTGTGTACACCCATCGGATCGATGTTCTCGATGCCGCAGACGATGATCCCGTTGTCGTTCTTGTCGCGAACGACTTCGAGTTCGTACTCCTTCCAGCCGAGGACCGATTCATCGATCTGGATCTGGCCGATCATCGAGGCCTTGAGGCCGCGGCGGACGGTGTCCTCGAACTCGTCGAGGTTGTAGGCGATCCCGCCGCCGAAGCCGCCGAGCGTGAAGGCGGGGCGGAGGATGACGGGAAGGCCGACCTGGTCGAGGAACGCGCGGGCCTCGTCCATGTTGGTGACGGTCGCGGCCCGGGGCTGCCGCAGGCCGGCCGCCTCGACCACTTTGCGGAACTGATCCCGGTTCTCGGCCCGGTCGATCGCCTCGCGTCGCGCCCCGATCATCTCGATGCCGTATTTCTCCAGCGTGCCCTCATCGTGCAGGGCGCAGGCGCAGTTCAGTGCGGTCTGCCCGCCGATGGTGGGCAGCAGGGCATCGATCGGCGTTCCGAGCTCCTGCTCGCGTTCAATGATCTTGCGAACCGCTTCGGGGGTGATCGGTTCGATGTAGGTTCGATCCGAAAAGTCCGGATCGGTCATGATCGTCGCGGGGTTCGAATTGACGAGCACCACGCGGTAACCCTCTTCGCGCAGGGCTTTGCACGCCTGGGTTCCCGAGTAATCGAACTCGCAGCCCTGCCCGATGACGATCGGGCCGGAGCCGAGGATCAGAATGGTGTCAAGATCATCGCGGCGGGGCATGGCGCAGGCAGCGGGGCGGGCGGTCGGGAAGAGTGGGCGGAGAAGGGCGGCGGGCAGTCGGGAGGCTCGGTCGGCTGAAGGCTGTGTTCACACAACTTCAGCGCAGGCGTTCGGGGAAAGATACTCGCCCCGGGCGAACCGCTCAACGCGCGGGTCACCGCGCGGGCGCGCCGCCGCAACCGCTCCTGCCGGGCGCGCGGAATATTTTTTCCGCTTCATGGCTCCGAAACCGGTTGACAGAATCGCGCCTTCTGCCGAAGTTAGTAAACAGTATGTCCACCCCCACCCTCCTTCTTCTGGTGCTTGCGACCTGGATCGGCCTCGTCGCGGTGGTGCGCTGGGGATTGCTGCCGCTGCTCGAGCGCGGACCCGTCCAGGACCCGATCGTCAACCTGCTCTGGTGGGCCAACCGGGTCTACACCCGCCTGATGCACCGCGTGACGTTCGACGGTCAGGAGAAACTCCGCCGCCGCCGCGACCACGGTGGGCTCATCATCGTTTCCAACCACACCAGCGGTGTGGACCCGCTGCTGATCCAGGCCGCCTGCCACTTCGAGGTGCGCTGGATGATGGCGGCCGACATGATGATCGACGCCCTGGCTCCGCTCTGGGAACGCCTGCGGATCATCCCCGTCGACCGTGAAGGCCGTGACCGATCCTCGCTGCGGGAGGCGATCCGGCACGTGAAGAGCGGGGGAGCCATCGGGATCTTTCCCGAAGGACGCATCGTCACCCGCGGCGAGATTCGGCCCTTTCTCAGCGGCGTCGGCCTTCTGGTTGCCCGGACCAACGCGCCGGTGCTGCTGGTGTGGATTACCGGCACGCCCGAGACCGAGGACCTGCGCACTTCTTTCGTGACCCCCAGCCGATCGCGCGTCCGCTTTGTCAAACGCGTGAACTACACCCGCGATCAGTCCGCGCAGGACATCACCCGGGATCTGCGGGAGAGAATCTCCCAAGCCAGTGGTTGGCCCTTGAATGACGAGCCGCTGACGCCCGGCGGCCGAGGGCCCGCGCTGCGGCAGGGCTCGCACGATCGCCGCGCGGAGGAGGCGCCGGAAGGCCGCCCCGCGCCGAATCCGTCATCCGGGCCGTATCTGGCCGGGCAGGCGAATCGCTGTACCATGACGGCATGATCAGCCGTATCGAAGGTGAACTCATCCGGGTGGACAATGGCCGGGCGGAACTGCGCGTTGGTGCGCTCGTGTATGAACTGCTGATCCCCGCCTGCGACACGCCGCGTTTGAGCCGTCACGTCGGCGAGACGCTGACCTTTCATACGCTGCACTACCTCGAAGGCCAGGGGCAGGGTACGTCGTTCCTTCCCCGGCTGATCGGCTTCAGGACGCCCGAGGATCGCGCGTTCTTTGAACTCTTCACGACCGTGCGCGGCTTCGGGAACCGCAAAGCCCTTCGCGCGCTGGAACTGCCGCTCGGTGAAGTCGCCGGGGCCATCGCCAGCAGGGATACCTCGATCCTCACCTCGCTGCCGGAGATCGGCAAGCGGACGGCGGAGACGATCATCGCGGAGCTGGCGGGCAAGGTCGACCGCTTTGTCGAGGTCAAGAGTTCTCCCGGAGGTGATGGCACGCCCCTGAGCCCCGCCCAGACGGACCTGGTACGGGACGCCATCGCGGTGATGGTGCAGCTCGGTGAGTCCCGCTCCCAGGCGCAGCAGCTCATCGAACGGGCCCTGGCCGTCGATCCGGAAGCCGCGTCTGCCGATCAACTGGTTGCGGGGGCGTTTCGGTTGAAGGGGTAGACTCGGCACGGCTTCCGTCGAGGTCGTACATCCGTCGGGCCGCTTCGGTGACCCGGAGAGCGGAGCGTGATCGCCGGCGGCTTATTGAATGCGGCCTGTGCGCGCGGCGGCTGCGTACTCACGAATCCAGGCTGGCGCCTGGCGCTCGTTCAGAAAGCGATCGATGATCCGCTCGCACTGCTGCGGATGGTATCGCTGAATGTGGCCCAATCCATGCAGGGCGCTTTTCATACAGGCGCAGGTCCTGCTCTTCATCAGGACATTCTCAAGGACGCGCAGGCCCGGTTCGACGAGATGCGGCCATTTCTCGTGAAACATCACCCCGCCTTCAATACAGTCCAGGTCCCAGATCATGTAGACCGCACCATCGAGTTCCACATCCTCCGAGAGAAAGCCGTCCGGATCGATCCCCCGCCGGCCGCAGACCCGATCGAGCAGGCGGAGGTAGAAGGGCTCGACCGATTCCAGGCATTCGACTTGTGTTGCGATCGCCACCGCCCTCGACCTCAACTTGTGAAAGTAACCGGATGGACTGCCAAAGAGAAAACAGACGGTATCTGCGATCTGGTCGTCGGCGTAACGATCCGCGACGAACTCCGGATTCTGGAACAACTCGATGACATAGCCGGCCAACACCGGCGGGTCGATATCCAGGAACCGACCGAGCCGTATCTGTGCGGCTTCACCTTCCGGTCCCCTGAAACCTGCCCGGTCATCCGGCATGCCCTGTGTGAAGCAGTAATCGACCCATTCATCAAAGGTAGGCACGGGGGTAGGCACGGGGGTAGGCACGGGGGTCGGGACGGGTTGCCGGGTCATGCCTGTTCCTTCTGCTGTTGCTGTTGCTCCTGCTCCTATTCATGGTACCGGGCGGCGCGAGATGTCGGGCGAGCGGGATTCGCCGCAAGGTCCAGCACGTTCGTCGATACGGCGCGGGCCTGTCGCAAAGGTCAGCGGTCAGCCTGGGTGCCATGCTTCGCGCGCGAAGGGCGAAGCATGGGATCACGCAAAGACCGCAGGAACATCGTCGCACAACCGAACGCGTGCTGACGCCCGCTATGCTTCACGCCTCGCGATGAAGCATGGCACCCGGCTGCCGGTCTGGCCGCACATACTGGGGAGCCCTTACTTTCTCCACTTCGTCACTTCGATGTCACTTCGCTCGCCAGGAGGATCGCACCGCTGTCATCCATGAACGACGCGAAAAAGAGCACCTCACCGTCAGCGGTCAATGCGCCACGACCGGGTCGCTGCGGATGCCGGCAGGAAAGTACCCGCCTGAGCGTGACCTCACGCCCGCTGTCACAAGCAAGTGTCAGCGAGTGACCAGCCCGAGCAATGGGAACAACGGTTCCATCGGGACGAATCAGCGTCAGAAACCCGTGATACCACTGAGAGGAAGAAAAGACGATGTACCCCTTGTTGTTCATGCTCACCGTTCCACCGATTGGATGGCCGAGAGGGGTCAGTTCCCCCTCCGCAAAGAGCCAGAGCCCACCGGAGTACCCGATGCCGGGTTTGTTCCTGCGTAGAAACCCACATTCGTAGTCGAACGCATGGGCCCGAAAGAGAACGGTTCCACGGTCATTGACCGCAAGCACTCCAAGGTAGATCAACCGCACTGAATCAGGCGCACCCGGCATGGGATCGTCTATGGCGACGACCTGAACGCGATCGCTGGTGTCGTGGTCAATGAGCCAAAGCGCGGCATCATCAACCAACGCGCTGAAACGCTCCGCCTGCTGTGGTTGCTCGGCCAGACTGCGGTGCGGTCGCTCCTCGCGGAGAAACTCGAGTGGTTCGCCGATTCGCCACCGATAGATGTGAGAGAAGACCGAATACTCCGGCAGAGTACGGACGTACATCGCTCGTACAATCACCGACTCTTCTTCAAGCTCATGGAGAGAAACAGAGCGTGGCTGGAGTCCATCCTCGAGAACCAGGTCATCAGACCACGGCGGAAGAAGGTGCAATTCCTGATCGCATCTGCGGACGATCACCGCAAACTGTGGCGCCGCTGATCGCTCCCGGATGATCGAGACATCAAACGTGATCCAGCCAAGCTCATTGATCTCCGGACCCGTGCTGCCTGTCCTGATGCTGATACTGCGAAAATCCGGAAACGCAGCCGAGAGGTCATCATCATCGACAACGATCCGGTATTCCACCGATGCGGATTCATGTGATTCCTGATTCGTCTCGCGATCGTCGCACTGACCGAGTGGTACGGCCGCCTGACAGATGAAGACGAGCAAGGGCAGGTTCAGAACTGTACATCGTACAGGCATCGTTGTTCCCCACGATCGGATCTCACGCTCATCATGATAGCCCGATACCGGGAGAAGCGATCAACGTCCGGGGACGGAAGCCGGCTTGGAACGCCCCTGCCGGAACGGCTCAGCGAATTCGTCCGACCTGTCCACACGGTCAAGACGCCCGAGGCGGTCTCGCTGCTCCGATCGACACGGTCTCGCGGATCGAATCCAGGCTTCATCGAAACGCCCCCGGATCAACGGCCTGGTGCGCTCCGAAACATCCTCTCTCGCAGTTGAACATCGCAGCCCGGTGTGAACGACCGTGTCAAGGTTCCGCAACTTCTGATATGTGATCGATCTCGATCGAACGACCGTTGGGAAAGGTGGCGGTGAGGTGAAGTTCACCACCGAGCGCACGCACAAATTTTCGAAGCGTGCTCAAGTACATATCCGCAGCGTTCTCGATCTTCGACACGCTGCCTTGTGCGACACCCAACGATTCGGCAAGCTCGACCTGGGTCTGGCCGACCGCTCTGCGAAGTTCAGCCAGCGGCATCGATTCGAGCGTCTCACGAACGCGAGCGTCAACGCGTCTCTGCGCCGCCGGACTCATGCCGCCTTTGAGAGTCGACCACTTCTTAGTTGTTCGCTTCGCCATCGTTGTCCTCCTCGTTCTGAATCACAGCCAGGTGTTCCTCATAGAGCCGATCAGCTTCGGGGATCATCCGTTCGTAGAACCTTCTGTCACCACTCTTGTCGCCGCCGATGAGCAGAATGGCGCACCGACGGGGGTCGAACGCGAAGAATGTTCTGAGGGGGTGTCCGTCATGACTCGTACGCAACTCCTTCATGTTGCTGAACCGGGATCCCTTCACCGTGTCGACGTGCGGTCTGCCAAGACCAGGACAAACCGCCTGCAGCACCTCGACATCGTGGGCAATGGACTCCTGGACATCCTCGGGCAACGTGTGCCACCATTGCTCGAACTCGTCCGTGTATTCAACATCCCACATCGTCAATTATTCTATACAGGCTATATTCGTCAAAGCGCATTGTCAAAAAACTCTTCTCCCGGGGGGTCGCAGAAGCCGCTTTATCGCGAGGTTATCGGTGCTTCAGCACAATCAGCCGGCAATCCCTGAGCGAGCCGGTGGCCAGGATCGGCTCATCGCGCTGGCAGGATGTACTGAGCGCTGGTCGACACCCCGGCCCCGCGCGCAAATCACACGCTCCCAGTGGGTTTGAGTCTGCTTCGCGCAGATACCAAAACACATTCCGGGCCCGCCCGAACCGGCCCACCCACTCCGTTACTTCGTCACTCCG
>SLDM01000496.1 GCA_007125255.1 Phycisphaerales bacterium | reverse complement strand
CGCAGTTCGACGATGCGCGCCTTCCGGGCATCCAGGTCGGCCAGTGCATCCAGCGCTTCGTGCAGGGCAAGCACATCGACTCCCGCCGCGGCGTCCACCGGGGCGATCTCTTCATGGATGGCGATGCGGGTGGCTTCACCGCCACGCTTGGCCGCGCTGCGCCGGCGGGCGGAGTCCACCAGGATCTGCCTCATGGAACGGGCCGCGGTCGCGCGGAAGTGGGCGGAGTCCCGGAAGTGCCGATGACCGCTCCTGAGCAGCTTCAGGTACGCCTCGTGCACCAGTGCGGTCGGCTGCAGCGTGTGCCCCGGCCGCTCGCGCTGCAGAAACGCCGCGGCCTGCCGGCGCAGTTCGTGGTAGACGACCGCCAGCATTTCGGCTGGATCTGCTCCGGGTCGATCCGGCACCCCGGTCATATCCTGTTTACTTTTCATCGCTTCGACGGCCTCGCATTGCCTCCCCATCGGTCATTATCACCACCCCCGGCCGTGGATACAAGAACCATGTGCGGCCGCGCGAGGCCTCCGAGCCGCCTTTTCGGTCTCGAAAACTGAACTTTCAAAGATTTTCCGCGGATTCCGCGCCTCGAATGCGCTATGTGAGGTAGAGGGAAGAGTCGGCGGTGCTCCCGGACCGCGGCGGTTTCCTCCGGCAGCGCCGTCGATCCACGCCCTGTCCTCCGCTTCCGCACGATCCGTGCATGCCGATCATGAGGGCTTTTACTCCGTCACTCCGTCACTTCGTCACTTCGTCACTTTCCCCCTTGGAGTCCTGGTCTCTCTGTTCATCGCTCACGAGGCGGCTTCGGTTCATTGTTCCCCTGGAGGAGTTTCATGCAGCTCAGAATCCGGTGCGCGAGCATCCTGTGCGGATGCGCCGCGCTCATGGCGGTTGCGTCCGCCAAGGCCGACATCACCCAGTCGACCTACATCAACGGCAACAACTACAACTACCGTGTGAAGTACATGCCGGACTTCGACCAGCGCCGTTTCGGCCTCGGGAACGAGGGAAACAATCACTGTGTGCCGGCGTCGTCTCTGAACGTGCTTGCGTACGTCGCCAACCACGGCTACCCCTTCATCGCGCCCGGCCCCGGCAACTGGCAATCACCGACGCTTTACTCAACGGCAACCGCCCAGATCAATCTCCTCGGCTTTACCATGGGTACCGATCCCAACAACGGCACGAACATGCAGAATGCCCGGCAGGTGCTCGCCAACCGGCTGGGTCTCCTGTTCACCGTGTCCAGCAAGCTGTTGAATGACAACAAGGCGGTCCATCTCCATGACCTGGCCAAGGAGGGATCGACCGGCTCGATCGTCATCTTCGCCTACGGCCGCTACAACTACTCCCTCACGGGAGACATCCTGATGCTCGGTCAGCGCGATGGAGGCCACGCGGTCACCCTCTCGCGACTCGCGCGGAGCGGACCAGGGTCGGAGATCATCCTCTGGAGTCGCGATCCCGCTCAGGATGAGAACCCGACGAACCTGCACGCCCAGTCGCCGTTCGCCCATCGGACATACACGGTCAAGGAGTATCCCACGATCAGCGGCGGATCGTTCATCGGCAACCGGGCCGCGCTCAACCATCAACCGGGAGCCAGCCTGATTCGCATCATCGACAGCATGATCGCCATTCGTCCGCTCACCGGTCTCTGGGTTTCAAGCGGACCGCAGAATTTCACGCTCAACCTCTCCCAGCCCATCAAGCTCAAGGGCTTCAACTACAAGAGCCGGAATGAGGTTGCAAGCATTCCCGGCACGCTCATTGACTTTGATACCGACATCTTCGGCAAGAGCGTCTACTCCATCGTGAACCAGGTCAGCGGCAGCGCCCACCTGCTCAGCACCGACACCGTCACGGGTCAGTCAACCGAACTCGTGGAGCTTGGCTCCGGCTTCACGAAGATTGCGACCAGTCGGTTCGGCGAGGTGTGCGTCGTTGAGCCGACGAAGATGGTGTGCCTCGATCCGGAAGCGGCGGTTGTCGAGCCCATCTCCATCGCGCCGCCGCATCCCGCTTCCGCCATCGCCTACTGCGATAAGAAGGACGAGTTCATCGTGCTCTCTTCACCGGCGAAGAAGATCATGCGCTTCGGAAGCAAGCTGGACCGGGCACCGATCGTTCACGATCTGCCTTTCGACTGGCCGCTGCAAGGCCCGGCGTCGATCGCCGTGCACCCGAACGGAACGTACTTCATTCTGGTCGAAGGCACGAATCTGATTCTCACCGCGAACTTCGACATCGCCGGCGCTCCCCCGCTCTTTGGCGCCTTCAACCTCGGCAACCTCATTCCCCAGGATATCTCCTTCAGTGATGACGGCCGGATGTTCCTTCCGGACGGCGATACGCTCCACGTCTTCCAGGAGACCGCTTTCGCCGGCTGGCAGCCGGACCTGGACTCGCCCTTCCACGGAACACCCGGAGGCACCTCCTTCCGAATCGGCCGGAGCCGAACGAACTATGATCCCGGGGTTCATGAGAACTTCGCGATCAACATCGATCCGGATGAGCTTCAGTTCGGCGGCGTGCGTCTGGACTGCGACGCGGATCTGAACGAGGACGGCGACGTCGACGTGTTTGACCTGCTGGTCCTTCTGGAGAATTGGGGGGCCTGCCCGGAGAATGCGCCGTGCGCCGAGGACCTGACGCGCGATGACCAGGTCGGCGTGTTTGATCTCCTGATGCTGCTCGATTCCTGGGGCTCCTGCCCCTGAACCGCGCCGCGATCGAGGGGTTCGAAATCAACCCGGACCGCGCGTCGAGCCGGATCGACGCGCGGTCCGTTCCTTCCGCGCCGCCTTCGTCGCCCCGGATGATCCCGGGGATGTCCCCCCGGCATCCGGCTTCCCGGTTCTTGCGCGGCGCCGATTGACGAGCGCCAGGATTGCGGGTCGCGGCTCGGGGTTTCCCGTGCGGAGGGCTGAAGCGGGGAGAGAGGTCGGATGTGTATTGGAGGGGAGGGGAGTATGGGGGGTGTGGGCGCATGGCCCGATCTCGTTCAGTTCGAGCCCGCGCTGCTGAACGCGACCGGAAGGTCGACGATTCCGGCACGATCCTCACATCGCTCGCAACCCGCGATATCCTCGGACCGAACACGAAGACAACATGCCCCGCAAACCCGTAGTTCACACCGAGGAGAGTTCATGCGTTCTACCCCGCTGACGGTCACCGTGATGCTTGCTGCTGCCCTGGTCGGAGTTCTGACGAATCTCGCTCACGCCGATTCTCATCCCAGAACCCCCTTCGGCGAGATTCGGCCGCTTCATATCGACAGTGGCGAAAGGGACAACCTCGGACCTCTCGCCGAACGCGCGTATGCGGATGTGCTCATCACCCCCGACGCCCTCTGGACGCGTCTGTACTTTTCGGAGGTCCAGCTCGATCGCGACAGCTTCATCCGGATCACCTCGTTGCGTGACGGTGAGGTGCAGGAACTCGATGCTCTTGCCGCGCGGCGCTGGTCCAACGCCTCGGCGTACTTCAACGGCGGGCAGGTGCTTGTCGAGCTGTTCGCGGCTCCGGGGACGCGCGGCAACCGGTTCGTCCTGAGCCAGGTCGGCGTCGAAACCGCCGACGCG
Organism: Phycisphaerales bacterium; assembly: GCA_007125255.1. Classification (GTDB taxonomy): domain Bacteria; phylum Planctomycetota; class Phycisphaerae; order Phycisphaerales; family SM1A02; genus SKZB01. The sequence continues at coordinate 3,769 of SLDM01000496.1, read as the reverse complement.
GAGATCAGCAGCCACTGCTCTCCACCGCTCTGCGGCCTGTGTTTCCAGACCGACGACCGCGAGCCCTCCGGGGAACTCTGGGCGGGCCGGCTCGTCTCAGAGGGCGGCGGGTGCAGCGCGGCGGTTTACAACGAGGACAGTTGCGTCGTCTCCGCCGGCCACTGCATCGGCAGCAACATGGTGATGCAGTTCAACGTCCCGCCGAATGGCGGGGACTGCTCGATCAGTCAGCCCGCCGTTGCCGATCAGTTCCCCATTCTCGAACAGATCTCGCTCAACGAGGGCGTCGGCGCCGACTGGGCCGCAATGACCACCGGTCCGAACGAGTTCGGCGAAACGATCTACGAGCGGTTCGGCGAGTTCCGTCCGATCGCCACCTCCATGCCTTCCTCCGGCCCCGTGGAGATCTGGGGCTACGGCGTCTCCGAGAACTGCCAGACGACCCAGACCCAGCAGCTCTCCACCGGCGAGATACTCTTTCTCGGTGACCAGGCCTTCACCCATACCGCCGACACGACCTGCGGCAGCTCCGGCTCTTCCATTCTTCAGAACGGCGAGATCATCGGCATTGCGACGCACTGCAGTTCCAGCTGCCCCGATGACGGCAACCTCGGGAACCGAATCGATTCGGCGGCCTTCGTGGCGGCCCGCGATGAACTCTGCGGCGTGCCCGTCGAGGTTCACGTGCCGAGCGACTTCGCCTCCATCCAGGAAGCGATCACCACCGTATCGAGCGGTTCCACCATTACCGTCGCGCCGGGCACCTACGCCGAGGCCATCGACTTTCTCGGCAAGAATCTCTCCGTCATCAGCGAAGCCGGTCCGGGCGCCACGATCATCGACGCGACGGGACTGGACGCCAGCGTCGCGCGCTTCACGAACGGTGAGTCGAAAGGTGCGCTGCTGGAGGGATTCACCCTCACCGGTGGCAGTGGATCAAGCGAGAACATCGGCAACAGTACGCTGATCCTCGGCGGCGGCATCTACACCAGCGGCTCGGCCCCGACCATTCGCAGCTGCATCATCCAGGGCAACACCGCCGCGTTCGGCGGCGGGGTTTTCAACAATGATGCGTCGCCGCGCTTCGAGAACTGCGCGATTCAGGAGAACGCCGCGATACCTTCCTCCGGCGGCGGGGTCTTCAATTTCTCCGGCGCGGCGCCGGAGTTCATCGAGGTCGATTTTCTCAACAACTCCGCCGGCGCGGAGGGCGGCGCGATGTCGAATCAGAACGCCGACCCGCTGGTGGTCGATTCGACGTTCATCGGAAACCACGCCGAACAGAATGGCGGCGCGATCCGCAACATTCAGGGCAGTGGCGGTACGTTCACCAACTGCGCGTTCCAGAACAACACCACCGGCGGTAGCGGCGGCGCGATCTTCAATGACGACAGCCCCGCGACATCGGTTACAGACTCCACCTTCTGCGGTAACGCACCGGACAATATCGCCGGCAGCTTCAGCGACACCGGCGGGAATGACTTTCTCCCGTCGTGCCCGGCTGCGTGCGAGTTCATCGGCGATCTGAACTGTGACGGCACGGTGGACGTCTTTGACCTGCTGATCCTGCTCGACGCGTGGGGTCCATGTCCCGCGGCTGAGGAGTGTGAAACGGACCTCGACGGGGATGGCGTCGTGGATGTCTTCGATCTGCTCATCCTGCTCGAAGAATGGACCGGTTGAGGGCGATTCGCCGCTGCCGCGGTTCCAGGTGAGAATGACGCGCGACACGATTCTGAATGAGTCGTGTCGCGCGTTGCCTATGATGCAGGAAAGGATGGGCCACCGTGATTCGAGATGAGATTCTCAACCAGCTTCGCATTGCGCCGGGGACGAGGGTGCAGTTGAAGGACTTCGATCCCGGCTGGGCCCAGACCGATGAGCTGCGCGAGCTTGGCAAAATGGCCGTCCGGGAGAAGGCGGCGGCGATTCTGGAGAGGAACGCCGAGGAGCTCGCGGAAGCCCAGGAACTGCTGTGGGCCAGTGGTGCGCGCGGCGTCCTGATCATCCTGCAGGGAATTGACGCCGCGGGGAAGGACGGCACGATCAAACACGTGATGCGCGGCGTCAATCCACAGGGCTGCCGGGTGGTCTCGTTCAAGGTCCCCACCGAGGAGGAGCGTCGTCGGCCCTTCCTCTGGCGACACATGAACGCCGTACCCGCCCGCGGGCAGATCGTCATCTTCAATCGATCGCACTATGAAGAGACGCTGGTCGTCCGGGTCCACCCGCACCTCTTGGATCCGGCGGTCTCTCCGCCCGGGTCGATCGACGAGACCTTCTGGACGAAGCGGTACGAAGACATCAATGCCTTCGAGCACCACCTGGCCCGCAACGGGACGCTGATCCTGAAGTTCTACCTGAACATCTCTCGTGAGGAGCAGAAGAAGCGGTTCATCAAACGGCTCGAGGACCCGGAGAAGCACTGGAAGTTCTCCCCCTCCGATGTGGCGGAGCGCGAGCACTGGGAAAGTTACATGCGGGCCTTCGAGGAGACGATCAGCGCGACCAGCACCGAGTGGGCGCCGTGGCACATCATTCCGGCGAACCAGAAGTGGGTCGCCCGGGCCCTCGTGGCGGAGTACATCACCAGCGCAATCCGAAAGTTGAAGCTGCGTTACCCCACGGTCAGCGACCGCGAGCACGAAGTGCTGGGCCAGGCCCTCCGGAAACTGCAAGCCGAACCTTGATTCGCACCACCCCGAAGCAGACCTCGTCGTGGGACAGTTCGACGGTTCCGCAGCTTTCGCGGGAATGACCAGATCAGGACTCCGCCGAAGTCGCCTCATACTTTGTCACTCCGTCACCCCGCTGCTTCGCCCGGCTTTTGTTCGGGCACCCTGCTGAGACCGTTTTTTCCGCCCATTCTTCACGCATCGACTGCGTCCAGGCCGAGATGATGGGAATGCGGACCGGCGGAGCCGAGTCCCGGTGGCGACATGGATGTCCTACCCTGCATTCCAAGGAACGGAGATCAGGTCTGATGACCCAGCACACTGACACGGCCGCCCAGCCGACGGTTTTCGGCTCTGCATGCCAGATTCGAGGCGATATCAGTATCGATGGCGACGCGATCATTCTCGGCACCATCGAAGGTGACGTGGAGGCCTCCGGCCGCATCGAGATCGGCGAAGACGGCAACGTCCGCGGCAACGTTCAGGCCGGACATCTGTCCATCCTCGGCCGCATCGAAGGCGATGTCCGCTGCGAAGAGGTCCTCGAAATGAGCGGCCACATCGAAGGCAACATCGCCTGCGGCAAGATCGAGATCGACTCCTCCGCCACCCTCGTCGGCAATCTCCGCGCGAAGGTCATCGCCATCAGCGAAGGCGCGATCTATCGCGGCGAAGTCTACATCGGCCCCGAAGCGCTCGATGAGGCGCACCAGCCGCGCCATGCCGCCGCTTCGCGCTCGGTCGGCCCGGCCTCAACGGCCGCGGAAGCCGAAGCCGATCACGAGGAAGCCGGCGATGACGCCGCGGAAATCGAAACCGCGCCGCAGCGCTCCTCGCGTCCGGTCAGCGGTCTGCTCCGCCGGCGCAGCGAAATGATTTCCCGCAGCAACGGCGCGAAGGCGTAATCCGCCTTCGCGCTTCGGCGCGCAAGGCGCCGGGTACCCCCCGGGAGGGTCGGCGGGGGGCGTGATCCGGAAAAGCGTTTCCGGGGGTCGGTCGGGAGAAGATGCTGAGGATCCCCGTCCATGGCGATGCTGCGAGGACTGCTCTCACGTCCGAACCGGGAAACGCGGCTGAACCCCGTCTTTCCCAGT
>SLDM01000464.1 GCA_007125255.1 Phycisphaerales bacterium | reverse complement strand
GACGAACACATCGGTGTACAGCTCCCGAGCGTCCGGCTCGGGCGAATTCTCCGCCCATTTCATCGACGCCCGGACTTCCTTGCGGATCTCCTTGACCAGCTTGTCGTAGGCATCCTCGGAGAGATGGCCTTCCTGCATGAGCCAGTTGGCCAGCTTGTCGATCGCGTCGTTTGATTCGTACTGCTGCTCTTCATCCTTGGTGCGGTACTTCCGGGGATCGGACATCGAGTGTCCCTTGTACCGGTAGGTTCGCATGTCAACGAAGATCGGGCGGCTGGTATCCCGGCAGCGATCCACGAGCGGCTTCATGCCGTTGTAGACGGTAAAGATATCCATCCCGTCGATGATCGCACTTTCCATGCCGTAACCGGCGGCCTTGCTGGTGATGTTGTGCCCCATCGTCGTGCCGCGGCTGATGGCGGTGCCCATCGAGTACCCGTTGTTTTCACAGATGAAGATGACCGGCAGGTCAAGAATGCCGGCCAGGTTCATCGCCTCGTGAAAAGAGCCCTGGTTGAGCGCACCGTCGCCGAGGAAACAGAGCGTCACGCGGCTGTTCGTCCCGCCGTTCATGACCTCGTCCTCGTACTTGGTGGCGAAGGCGAGCCCAGTGCCCAGCGGGCACTGGGCGCCGACGATGCCGTGCCCGCCGAACATGTTGTTGGGCTTGTCGAAGAGGTGCATGGAGCCGCCCTTGCCCTTGGCGCATCCCCCGATCTTGCCGTACATCTCCGCCATCGCGTAGCGCGGATCCATCCCGCGGGCGAGGGCATGGCCATGGTCACGGTAGGCGGTGATGATGGGGTCCTTGTGTTCGACCGCGGCGGTGCAGCCGACGGCAACCGCCTCCTGCCCGATGTACACGTGACAGAACCCGCCGATCTTGCGGTCCTGGTAGGCCTGCATGGTCCGGACCTCGAACTCACGGATCAGCAGCATGTCGCGCAACCACTGGTGGATCGTCTCCGGCGGCAGCTTGGCGGCCAGATTTTCCTCAGCTTGGGGTCGGGTGGCGGTCGTCATCAGTGACGGCATCCTGAACAGTTCGGGATCAGAGAAACAGACGGGCTCGGGCATTCAGCGGCGGGCCCTGCAATCCGCGACATGATAGGCCAATGCAAACGAGCCTGCGCAATCACCGGACAGCCGCTCCGGATTTCGGTTCAGCCCGCGGACCCGTCAGGCCGCCTTCTGCTGATCGGCCGATCCACTCAGCCGATTGACCGCATCAATGAACCGGGCGATTCGGAACGGGGTCGCGATCGACCGGACCCGGCGGTCGTTGATCAGCGATGACTCCGGCATCAGTTTGCCCGCCGGCGACAGCACGATCAGCGGAAGCCCGGTGACCCCCGCCTGACCCTCCGCCGCGCGATACGCACTCGTCGCCGCCACGCGCTCCCGCGCGTTGGAGATATGGATGACCCCGATATTCGGTTTCTCGGCTTCCGCCTCCTCATCGGCGAACGGTGTGGCGGCGAGTTCTTCGCAGAAGATGCCGAAGGCATCGAATCCGGGAACCGAACTGGCAAAGAGCGGTCTGAACTCAGTCTGTAACTCCTCCTGGTGCACCTGCCGCAACGGTGTCCACGCCCCCATATTCGCGTTGGCGAGCAGCGCGAATTTGACCTTGTCACACTCATCGCGCACTTTGCCCCGGATCGTGGTCAGTACCTTCGGGTCGAGCTTCAGCAGTTCGCAGAGATCGTGAATCGGATAGATCGTTTCGTTGCCGCTGCTGCCAAGCATCATGGCGTGCGCGAGACGGTTGGCCAACCCGAGTGAGGCGACTTCCGTCGTCTGTCGCGGCGCACTGCGGCGGATGTTTCCCGCCGAGAGGTGGTGGAACACCACGGGGTTGATGAGCTGTTTCGGGAACTTCCAGCCGTGCAGAATGCGATCCATGACATCAGCGTGGGTGTAGAGCAGCATGCGCGCTTCAACCTGTTCCACCGGCAGCTGAAGCTTCTCCGCCGTTTCCAGGACCTGTTGATAGATCTCTCCGAACTGATCGGCGAAGAACACCCGACCGATGTCGTGCAGCAGTCCCATCGTGAACGCGCTGTCAATGTCCTTTTCCTGCCGCGAGTAAGCCAGTTCGGAGGCAATGAACCCGGTCGCGATGGCGTGCTCCCAGAACTGTCCGATGTCGATTCCACCGACCGAACTGGAGCTGAACTGCTCAACGACCGCGATGTTGAGCACAGTTTGCCGAATCTGATCCAGCCCGATCCGCATGACCGCCATCTGCACGGAATCAACCGGCTCGCCGCGGGTATAAACCGCTGAGTTGGCGAGCTTGAGAATCTTGAGCGCCATGCCGTGGTCGGTACTGATCGCTCTGGCGACCTGTTCGATCGAACACCGGGAATTGCCGGTCAGCTTGAGCACCTGCGTCACGGCGGGCGACATCCCCTTCAGCTCGGCATTCGATTCAATCTGCTCCATGACTTCCGACCGGGTCATCAGCGACTTGATCGACTTCAACGCCTCAAGGGGATCCTCGGGCATTTGAGCTGCAACCGGATTCGCCGGCGCCGCTCCGTGAGCCGGGTCGGGGGGCGATGCGGCGTCCGCGGCCGGCGACAGCGCAGCGTCATTGCCGGCGGGTTTCGCAACCGCCATCCTGGCTTCGGGAGGACTGCCATCGGTCGGGGCGGGCGTCTCGGAAGGGGCCGGCTTGATGTTCGCCTTTCCCTGAATGCACGCTTCAATCTGCTGCAGCAGTTCCTGCAGCGAGAATCGGCTCTTGAGCAGGTACGATTGGATTCCGAGCTTGACCGCGTGGACGATCTTCGGCTTCTCGGTGACGGCGGACAGCACGATGACCGGAACCGCGCTCGTCCGGCTGTTGGCGCGTATCGTCTTCAGGAAGGTCAAGCCGTCCATGACCGGCATGGCGAGGTCGAGCAGAATGACATCCGGCAAACCGTCCGCCATCTTCGTGATCGCGTCCTGTCCGTGCTCCGCGATCACGGCGTCGTACCCTTCCCGCTTCAGCGTGGCGGCAATGGGCTGACTGATGACGGCAGAGTCCTCGACGATCAAAATCTTAGCCATGTTGACCCTCTTGCTCGATTGGACAGATTCCGGCGGATGATTCCGCCGGCCCGGCAAGATCTGCCCTGATTCGCACCGTAAACGTTGTACCCTCACCTACCGTTGAATCAACACTGATTCGCCCGCCGTGGGCGTGCGCAATCCCGCGACAGATCGACAGGCCCAGCCCGCTGCCGCGTACGTGACTCGAACCGACCACGCCCGAGTTCAGGGCAAAGGCGACCCCGAGCTTCCTGACGGTCTCCGGCGGGATGCCCTCCCCGTCGTCACGAACGACGAACTCGATCCATCGCCACCCTTCTTCGTGCAGTTCGCGCACCGCGAGTTCGATGCAGCCTCCGGAGGTGTACTTGGCTGAATTGCTCAGCAGGTTCACCAGCAGGCGGTGGATCGCGTCCTCGTCACAGGCGATCTCATCGCAGGAGACATCGACCGAGTGCAGGAGCCGGACACGGCTCGAATCGATCGTCGGCTGGATAAGACCCAGAGCGCCTTCGACCAGTTCACGGACGGAGCCGATGGTCCAGTTCCAATGCGCCAGCCCGCTGTTGATCCGCGCCGCTTCGAGCAGATTGTTGACCATGCCCGACATGCGCACAACCTCGTCGTTGATGCTGCGCAGGAAGTTCCCGTGTTCGGGCGACTCGATCTCAGAAAGGAGAAACTCCGACATCGCGCGGAGGCCGGTCAACGGCGTTCGGAGTTCATGGCCGATCACGCCCAGGACCTGCTCCATCGCGCCGACGGCGTCCTGGAGGTGACTTCGTTCCTCTTCCAGTTTGCGCGTCTGAGCACGTTCGGTCACGTCCAGGACGAGCGCGAGGCATCCCATGATCTCATCCCGCTGCCCGTGCAGCGGCTCCACCATGATGTCAACCTCACTGTCGTCCCACGTCTGAGAAAAGCTGACGGACTGGCCGCGCAGCGCGCGCCGGTGGGCCTCGATGACCGCCGACTGTCCTTCTCCACTGCAGGATTCGATCAGTTCGGTCACGGGCTGATCAATCAGGCAGATCCGGCTCGGCACAAACCGGCTGATCATGGCCCCATTGAGGGACGTGAGCCTCAGGGACGGGTCGGTCGTCCAGACGGCCGCGGGCAACTGCGACGTGATCGCATGCAGTTTGGCCTCACTTGCTCGCAGTTCCAGCTCGCTGCGCTTTCGTTCCGTAATGTCGGCATGAATGCACAGCACACCGACGATGTCGCCTTGCGAGTTCCGCCACGGTACGCGACTGCTCAGCATGGTAAGCACCTGACCATCCGCGGTGCGCAGAACCTCCTCCCGATCGAGCTGCGGCTCGCCCGTCCGCAGAAGCAGCTCGTCGCGTTGCCGGAATACTTCGGCCTGGTCTCCGGGCCAGCTGAGTTGCCCTTCCACTCGATCAACGATCACATCGATGCTTTCAACACCAGCCAGCGCGGCGAAACGATCGTTGCCACCGAGATAGCGGCCATGCACGTCCTTCCACGACACGGCATGCGGGATGTTCGCGATGATCTGCTGCAGGACCTCGCGCTGCTCACGCAACATCAGTTCGCTGCCGCGAAGGGCGTCTTCGGTCAGCTTCCGAATCGTGACATCGCGGCTGACGGCCACGATCATCACATCGTCTCCCGCGCGCGCCGGGGCCGTGGTGCGCACCGTCGTCTCGATCCAGACGTAGTGACCCGATGCGTGTCTGATGCGGTACGTGACGGGATACGTTTCGCCTTCTCTCAGAATGGCTTCGTGACTGGTGCGAACGATATTCCGATCTGCGGCATGGATGTAGTCGTAGGGGTTCCTGCCGATCAGTTCCTCCGGCTCATATCCGAACATGGTCCGCGCGGCCGGCGATGCGTAGGTATAGCGGCCGTCCGCATCGTGCAGCGAGATCGCGTCGAGACTGCTCTCGGCCAGCACGCGGTAGCTCGCGGCGCTGTCGCGCAGCGCCACCTCGGCCTGGCGCCATCGCATCCAGGCACGTACCACGCTGGCAATCAGGCGAAGCAGCCGCTTCTCTTCTTGCACGAACGGATCCTGAGGCGGGTGCCGCTGATCCGGATCGACCGAGATTTCGAACACCACCGGCCGGTGAGCGGCATCGGAGAATCGCTCGCACAGGGTGTGCTCGGAGGCCACGAAGCCGGGTGAGCAGAAGACGTGATCTCCGAAGGAGATTCGTGCTCCGGTCTGCGACGGGTTCTTCCAGCCATCGGGAAGAACCTTGACGAGCGCTCCGAAGACGTCCTCGAATTTCTGCGGCCCGGACTCGAGTACTTCAACGACGCGTTCGATGGTGCGCAACTCTTTCACCCGTTCCACCAGGTGGTCGACCGCCTGCCGCCGCTCGGTTTCAAGTTCATGACCGTCGCTGACGTTCATCATGATCCCGCGGCGCGCCCTTGCGGTGCCGCCATCTTCCCGCCCCCACTGCCCCCGCTCCCGGATCACCGGCTCGGAACGATCGGGCAGACAGAGCCGGTACTCGAGGTCGTACGGCGCGCCGGTCAAGCAGGCGGCCCGCATCACATCCAGAACGTGTTGCCGATCGTCCTGGTGGATCAGCTCCCACAGGCAGGTCTCCGTCTGCCCCGGGGATTCTGGTGAGCCGATCAGCGCCGGCAGATCGCCCTCCAGCACGACCATCGGTGCCGTCTGGTCTCCGGGGCTGTGAAAGTAGACACACGGCGCGTAGGCGCAGAGTTCCGCCAGGCGCTCGCATCGGGTCGGCTCCTCATCCGGTCGCCGCGGCGGGACGGATGCGATGCCGCCGGTTCGGCCGGCCCCCCGGCACGAGAGCCAGCGACCGAGCAACTCCACGGCCGTGAACCCGTCGATGAGGACATCATCCGCCCCGGCCCGCTTGGCCTGCAGAAGGCATTCGGGAGAGCAGCTTGCCTCCAGCCAGAGTATCACGGTGACCTTCGATCGCTCCTTCATGCTTCCCAGCGATCGCATCCACTGCGACATGTTCTCCTCTTCTTCCGCGCCGCGGCTCGCCGGCAGGCGAACAAGAATCAGATCCGGCGCCGCGTCCTCTTCCTCAAGGTCTTGCACGAGCGGCGCCGCATCCGCTCCGTCGGCCCTGAGAATGCGCCACCCCTCCCGTTCAAGCGGACTTCTCACGCCGACCGGTAGTGTCGGCATCCCCTCGCTTGCGCCGAGCAGTAACAACGTCCTGGTCTTGTCGGTTGCCATGGCTGATCTCACTCAGGCGGCGCAGAGAAAGCCCCGCCCCGGTTCTGTCGGGGGCTCTTGCCAAACATCGACGCTTCGACGCCCCCGCTTCACCGGCAGGAGCGGACCCGAACGAAATCGCCGGTGATGCCGCCGGGGGGAGCCTTTGCGGGTCGATGGAGGCGCCTCTCCGCTACGATGTCGCTCCCCGTGAGTGAGATTGCCTCCCAAACCGATCACCGCTACCTGCTGATGGCGGCCCGCCTGGCCGCACGGGGGGCGGGACGGGCCGAGCCCAATCCGCCGGTCGGCTGTGTGCTCATCGATTCGGAGGGTCACGTCGTCGGCTGGGGGTATCATCCGTTCTGCGGCGGGCCGCACGCCGAGATCGAAGCCCTGCGCCGTGCCGGCACCGCCGCCCGGGACGCGACGGCGTACGTCACCCTCGAACCCTGCAACCACACCGGCCGGACCGGGCCGTGCACCGAAGCACTCATCCAGGCCGGCGTGAGGGAGATCGTCATCGCCCGGCCCGATCCCAACCCGGTCGCTTCCGGCGGGATTCAGCGGCTCAAAGAAGCCGGCATCAAGGTCCGCGTCAGCGGGATCTGTCCCGAAGCGATCCGGGTCAGCGCCCCCTTCGCCCACCGGGTCACGACCGGACTGCCCTGGGTCATTGCCAAGTGGGCGCAGACCCTCGACGGCCGCATCGCGACCCGCACCGGTGAGAGCCAGTGGATCAGCGGACCGCGCAGCCGGCATACCGTCCACCGCCGCCGGGCCCGCGTCGATGCGATCCTGACCGGCATCGGGACGGTCCTCAGCGACGACCCGATGCTGACGGCACGAAACGTGCGGCTGCGCCGAACCGCGAAAAGGGTCGTGATCGACCCGCAGCTTGAAACGCCCCTCGATGCCCGAATCGTCCGCACCGCCGGGGAAGTCCCGACCATCATCTACACCACCCGGTCCGCGGTGGACGCTGCGGCCGGTCCGCAGGCCTCGGCCCGCGAGGAACTGGAGCGCCGAGGTGTCGTGATCCGGAGCGTGCCGGCCGAGCACGGAGAACTGGCCGAAGGCCCGGCCAAGGATGTGGAAAAGGATCTGGCCGAGAATCCGGCCCAAGATCGGGCCGAAGTCTCGCTCGAAGCG
>SLDM01000153.1 GCA_007125255.1 Phycisphaerales bacterium | reverse complement strand
CGATCGGGCAGAATCCTTACGCGATGCCGCCGCTTACCACTCGGCTCCCAGCGCGTGGATCGATTCGTGGGCTTCCACCAGGAGCAGCAGCGCCATGATCTGCGCGGCGAGCGGCTGATTCTGGTCCCAGACCGCCGCGCGGATTCCGCCCCGGGCCCGGCCGGGGTTCGGGTAGCTCCACTCCAGCTCCGGCCGGACGCTGAGCTGCTTCAGAAACCGCAGCGAGCGGCGGTGCGCTTCCAGGGCTTCCTCCCGTTCGCCGGCCGGAGTGAGCGCTTCATCGCGCAACATCATCGCAAACCCCGCCGCGGGCCGGGTCATCTGCGCGGTCGGGCGCAGGCGGCGAGCCTCAGGGTCGCCGAGGGCGAAACCGCCACGCAGATCCCACGGCACGGGATGGTCATCACGATCGCGATCCCCCACCCGCGCCGCTTCGACCAGCGACCGCACCGAGCGCAACCGATCAACCGCCGGGCCCGATTCCGGATCGATCTCCGCGAACTCCCGTTCGGCCAGAACGATCCACGGAAAGAGCGAGACGTGGTTCGGCTCGGCCGTCTCACTCCAGATTAGATCAAGCATCGCGCGGAGTTCATCGGGGCGGAGTTCCTCCCGGCCCTGCCGGATGAGCTGGATGGCCGCCGCCACCACGAGGGTGGCATCGTGCGCGGTCGAGAAGGCCGGTGGCGCCGCGGCACCATCGTCTGGAAGTCCCGCCACCGGCCGGCTCCGCCCGGTCGCGCGGCGCAGCTGTTCGATGATCTCATCACCGGCGGCCGCGATCATGCGCTGCGCGCGGAGATCGGGCTCCGGGGCATCTTCCACTTCGGCCAGGGCCGACGCGGCGAGCACGATCGCCGCACACGCGGTCACCGAGTCGATCGGATCGGCCTCGCCCTCTTCAATCACCGCCAGCTCCTCCAGCAGCGTGATGGCGAACGCCCCGGCGGTTTCACGCCACGCGCCGTCGATCCCGTCCGCGCCCGAGAGCCGCGCGAAGGCGTACGCGCCGAGCGCCTGCTCAAAGGGCGGGGCAAAGAGCGGCGAAAACCGATCGGAGACCGCGCGGTAGTCGCCCATCAGGCCGAGGGCGGCATCCCGCATCTCGTGATCTTCGGCGGTCTCTCCACCGGGCCAGAGTCGACCGGTCAGATGCTCCATGAGACGCCCGGTCATCGCCGTGACCCGGTCGAGGGTGATCTCGTCGAGATCCACCGGCCGATCGCCGCGATCGGTTTCGAAGGGGAACTCCGCCGGCGATCGCTGGGCCAGGTGGGTGGTGTCAAAGCGGTAGACGCCGACCTGGTGGTCGCGGCGCAGGGTGTCCAGTTCGGTCTGGGGCAGGCCGAGTTCACCGACCAGCCCGGCAATGCGGGTGGAGATCTGGTCGGCGGCATTGCCCGCCCGCAGTTTGGCCGGAAAGAGCATGCCGACACGGCCGCCGCGGCGCAGGGCGACTCCGTGCAACCCCGGCTCAAGGCGTTCGGCGATGCGCGAAAAGCTGCGGCCGGCAAGCGGCTCGAGCGCACCGGCGACTTCGAGTTCGAGCGTGAGGTGGGTGCCGACTTCCGAGCGGATCTCCTCGGGAAGGTTCGCGACCGCCGGATTGCCGAGAACCTGCCCGAGGGCCCGGCCCAGGGCGCGGCGCAGGAGCATGTCCGGCTCGGTCCGATCGCTGACACTGACCGCGGCGCTGCCGACGACGCGGCCGTTGTGCCGGAGAATGACGGCCAGCCCGGAGGCATCATCCAGGGGAACCCGTGATTCGCGGGCCCGGGGCTCGGGCATCGCGAAGGCGTTGACCCACTCCCGCGCGGTGAGGTAGGCGAGGACCACCTGCTCGGCGTCGGGCAGCCGGCCATCGTCGGCGCGGGCGATCGTCGCCGGCCAAAGGACCGGATAACCGGCCAGGAGCACGGCGATGAGGATCCACAGTGTCGTTCGGCGGCAGCGGCTCGTGTGGCGTTGGGGCAACATCCGGATCATCTGGCGGTCCAGGGTCTGAGAATATCTGCGTTGAGGGGCGTTGGCACGGTCTGGCACGCTTCTGACTTGCACCGGCGCGGAGGTTGTTTCATTGTAGGAGCACGACAACCAAAGACCAGAAGGAGATTTCCCATGTTGTATCACAGTCTGATGGCCATGACGGATAACCGCAAACGGCTCGCACTGCTGACGCTGCTGACGTTTGCGGCCATGTGCTGAAACATGCCCGGGAAGAATTTCGCGAGTTTCTTTTCTTCGTTCGACGCCATGTTTTCTCTTTTCGCGTGATGGAAAACGCCCCGGATCACAGATTGATCCGGGGCGTTTTCCTTTGCCTTGCCGACCATGGTGCGTCGGCGAATTCGGCGGCGGTGATTCAGAACTGAATCTTGTCGGTGCCGAGCGCGCCGTGGTCATCCATCCCGCCGCGGGAGGGCTTGGGCTTGGACGGCTTGGCGGAACGATCGCCGGGATCACCCTTCTCGTCGGACTGAGAGTCATCCGCTCGGTCGGTATCGCCCCACTGGGCCCGCTTGAGCGAGAGACCGATCTTGCGATCGCCGGTGTCGACGCGGAGGATCTTGACGTCCACCTCGTCGCCGGGCTTGACGACATCCTGCGGGTTCTCGACTTTCTGATCGGAAAGTTCGGAGATGTGCAGCAGGCCTTCGAGTCCTTCCTCGAGCTCGACGAAGACGCCGAAGTTGGTGATCTTCGTGACCTTGCCGTGCACGACCATGCCGGGCTGGTACGCATCGGGGATGGCGTTGAGCCACGGGTCTTCGGTGAGCTGCTTGACGCCGAGTCCGACGCGCTGCTTCTCCTGCTCGATCTCGAGCACGACGCACTTGACCTTGTCGCCCTTCTTGAATTTCTCGTTGGGGTGACTGATCTTTTCCGTCCACGACATGTCGGAGACGTGCAGCAGGCCGTCGATGCCGGGCTCGATCTCGACAAACGCGCCGTAGTTCGCGAGGTTGCGAACCGTGCCTTCGATAATCGTTCCTGCGGGGTACTTCTCGGCGACGAGTTCCCAGGGGTTGACCTCGGTCTGCTTGATGCCGAGCGAGATTTCCTGCTTGTCCTTGTTGATGTCGAGGACGACCACTTCGATTTCGTCGTTCACGTTGACGACTTCGCTCGGATGGTTGACGCGCTTCGTCCAGGACATCTCGGAGATATGGACCAGGCCTTCGATGCCTTCTTCAAGCTGCACGAACGCGCCGTACGAGACCAGATTGACCACCTTGCCGGAGACGCGGCTGTTGACCGGGAACTTGTCCTCGATGTTCTCCCAGGGAGAATCTTCCTTCTGCTTGAGGCCGAGGGCGATCTTCTCCTTGTCCAGGTCGATCTTGAGGATCTTGACCTCGATTTTGTCGCCGATCTTGACGACCTCGGTCGGATGGTTGACGCGGCCCCAGCTCATGTCCGTGATGTGGAGCAGACCGTCAATGCCGCCGAGATCGACGAACGCGCCGAAGTCGGCGATGTTGGTGACGGTCCCCTTGATGAGGTCGCCTTCCTTGACGTTGGTGAGCAGTTTGGCCTTGGCTTCCTCTCGCTCCTGTTCGATCAGGCGGCGGCGGGAGATGACGATATTGCGGCGTTCCTCATCGACCTTGAGGATGACGGCACGGATCGTCTTGCCGATGAACTCGCCGATATCCCCGGGACGACGAATATCCACCTGCGAGGCGGGGAGGAAGACCGGCACGCCGATGTCGACGAGCAGGCCGCCCTTGATCTTGCGCATGCAGGTGCCTTCGACGATGTCGCCTTCCTTCTTGGTTTCCAGAACGCGTTCCCAGCCGCGGATGCGGTCGGCCTTCCGCTTGGAGAGCTTGACGATGCCGGATTCATCCTCAAGCTCTTCGAGCAGGACTTCGACGACCTGGCCGTTTTCGATGTCATCTTCGTCGTCAAACTCGGCCTTGTCGACGAGACCCTCGGACTTGAGGCCGACTTCGATGACGACGTCATCGCCGGCCCGGCCGACAATCTTGCCCTGGAGGATGTTGCCGACCTGGAAGCTCTGGATATCGCTGCGAATGAGGCTGTCCATGTTGCCGTCGGCCACGTCCGTGCCGAAAGCTTCGCGGATCAGGGTATCCGCTTCGGAATCGTCGATTCCGATCTGATCGATGAGGTTGTAGTTGACCATGGTGTAAAATGAGTTCCGTAAAAAAGATCCGTTCCTTCACCGCGGTCACGCACCGCGGCTGCCAGAAACCCTTGTGATCGCGCCGGTTCCGGCACCGTGCCGGTCATTGGCGCCGGGCGATCGTGAATCGGGGAGTATACCAACCGGCGCCGGTCGATGCGACGGGGCGATTGGAGAAGTCGCCGTTGCTCTCAGACGGGTCGGCGCGGCGTCCGGCGGCTCCGGCAGGCAACCTGCTGATTCGGGACGACGGTCTGGAGCATTCTCTCGTTCGATTCAAGCACCAGCCAGCGATCATCAATGGTGTGGCCGCCGGCCGAGAATCAGCGCCAGACAGATCGAACCGATCGACAAGGCGGCAACAAAGCTTGCCACCCATGGTCTATCGATATGTGCGGCGTACCCCGCTAATCCGAGAGCAGCGCAGGCCAGAAGAAAGCCCAAGATCTGCCCCATTCGCCGTTCGATCCGCTCTGACCGTAAATCAGCGATCTCGGCCTGTTGCGCATTCTGAATCATCGTCTGACGAGTTGTGGCTT
The DNA here is from genome assembly GCA_007125255.1 of Phycisphaerales bacterium. Classification (GTDB taxonomy): domain Bacteria; phylum Planctomycetota; class Phycisphaerae; order Phycisphaerales; family SM1A02; genus SKZB01. Next base: position 2,699 of record SLDM01000153.1, on the reverse strand, counting down.
CACGTTCAGCCATGGCCATGATCCGTTCGGCGAATCCTGGCTGAATATTCTCATAGCGCTGCAATTCCTCAGCATCAGGCAGTGGACCCTGCCGAAGCGTCGTCGATTGCTGGATGACCTGCGAGACATGGCCCGAACCTGTGTGCTCGCTCAGCGATTGCTGTTCTCGCCGTCCCCGCTTGCCCCGGCTTGCCCTTCCCATCCTGATCTCGCTTTCCCCAGAGAAGACCTGATGTCAGCCCCAACCATGGCCCAGTCGTCCCGAATTGTATCGGAAACGGGTTTGTTCGGGATATGGCGGTAGATCCGTGCCAGAGAATGCGTCGGCGCACTTGGCATCAGAACAAGGAGAGATCCTGCTCCGGCCAGGAAGTGACGGATTTTGGACAGTCGACACATAAGCACACCTCAGAAATCGGCCGCTTCGCTGGTAAACGGTAGCACTTTCGCCAGCGCCAAGCAATCTGTTGAGCACTCAAACATGGCCCGAAGAAGCACGAGTCGCCATCCCACCTGATCTCACCCCGCGGCGGGGGGTTGGACGGGCGGGCCGTCCTCGCCGAAGTCGACCTTTTCCCGACGGGCGACCATGCGCTGGTGCATCTTCATGAAGCCCACCGCGCCGATCACGTTGAGCAGCAGGCAGATGGCGAAGACCCACGAGCCGGCATTCTCGTAGAAGACCCGGTTGAACAGTTCGTAGAGGCCGACCGCGAGGACCGGCGCGAGGAAACCGCGCAGACCGGTCAGCGTGACGTGCACGCCCATGTACTGCGAGGCCTTGTGGGCCGGCGCAAAATCATGGTGGCCGAGATTCCACGCCAGCACGCCGCCTCCGAAGGCGAAGCCCTTGAGAACCGCCGCGACCCAGAGCAGGATCGGCTCGACGAGAAGAGCCGCCAGCAGCATCACCAGCGCCGCCGCCACAAACGTCCAGCTGTGAATCGCGCGAAATCGGATCACGTGCATGCGGTCGAGCAGTTTCGACCAGATCGGGATGGAGAGCGGCATGAGGGCGATGGGAATCACACCGCTGATGAGCATCCCGCCGCGGTAGCCCATCTCGAAGACATCACGGAGCATGATGACCAGCGGCGCGGTGATCATCATGTTGCCGGTCCCGAAGATGAACATGCAGATCATGAAGCTGCGGTACGCGCGGTCCTCCCGGAGAACGCGGACGAGCTGCCAGGGGTTGACCATGGCGAGCGAGGAGCCGTCGCGCCGCTCCGCGCGAAGCAGGGCGCGGTGGCCGCGGACGCGCAATCCGCGGTAAACCAGAGCGCCGAAGGCGCCGATGACCGCCGCCGCCGGAAAGATGATCCGGAAGCTGTTCTCTTCCAGCGTCATCATCTCCGCGACGAACCAACCGGTACCGGCGATCACGAACGCCTGGATGGTGGCGAGCTTGCCTGCCATGTTGGCGCGGGCGTGGCGCGGATAGTTCGCCCGCCAGACCGTGGAACGGATCGTGACCACCCCCGCCCAGCACGCCCGCGTACCGATCACCAGCAGCGTCAGCAGGACAAGCCCGAGCGCGTTCAGCGGCAGCAGCGCGATCAGGACGATCATCACCGCGGTGGCGATCTTGAGCGCGACCATGAAGCGCACCTTGTCCCGTCCGTTGGCGAGCGCCGCCCAGAGGAAGCTGGTGATGTTCGCGAACGCCGGCGCTCCGGCCAGAACCGCCACCGCGAAGTTCAGCCACGCATCGTTGACCCGCCCCTCGAAGGCGTTTTTCGCGATCACGCTGATCATCCCGCCCTCGACCACCCCCATCAGAACGGGCAGAAACGCCCATGCGACCAGCTCACGCCGATAGTGCGCCCGGGTCATCATGGGCATGGTCATCGGATGGAATGAGCTGATCGCGCGGTGAACGGATCGAATCGCGGCATCGACGGGGGACACGCCGAAGCATTGGCCGCCCGCGCATTCAAGGCAAGTACCGGGGCGGTTTTCCCGGACGGATTGATTCCGGTCACACTGTCAAGGGGGGGGAAAGTAACGAAGTGACGAAGGAGCGGCGTTTGCGCCGTCAGCGCGGAAGCGCGCCCCCTGGGTCCCGCGCCTGGCAGCCCGCCTGGGAATGCGGCCGTGGCTATGGCAGCTTCGCCCAATCAGTAAGCCGCTCACGGATCGCACTTGGGGGTGAAGTGTTCCGAGGCCGGAAGTTGAGGCCAGAAAAAACCGAGGCCCTCCTCTCGGGAGAGCCTCTCGGCTTTCGTGGTTTGTGATGGGCCGGGCGTTCTCGACGCGGCGCGTCAGAAGCAGGATCGAACCGGCTGCATGTCCCGGCTGCATGTCCCGGCCGCTGAACTGGCTTCAGAACGGGCCCCAGAACGGGCCTCAGAAAGGGCCGCTGAACTGGCCCCGAAATGGGCCGATCGATCGAAACGATCGCGGCTCGATCATCAGCAGTACCGCGGCCGGGGCGGGTTCAGCGCGGGTTGCCGGACGTGAAGACCGGCGAGCTCGGACGCAGGCGGCTGGGGTGATCGACATTGAAGAACCGGCCGAGGTCTTCGAACAGCATGCGCATGTTCTGGTTGTTCGCCACCGCGATGTTGCGGTCCGCATCGACATGCCGCTCGTGCATCGTGATCAGTTCGGGCGTCAGGTTCCGCTTGATCGCACCGTAGCTCACATCTTCCGGATTGCTCTGACAACCGGTCAGGGCCATTCCACCGAGAACGGTG
>SLDM01000492.1 GCA_007125255.1 Phycisphaerales bacterium | reverse complement strand
CGACGACGAGGACCACGACCGTGAGGGCGGCCCAGAAGAGACTGCCGGTCGTGGCGAACACCACCAGCACCGTCGCCGCGATCCAGATGACCGCGACGATCAGCCGGCCCGGCTCTTCCCGCGCGGGGTGCGCGACCCACGAAAACGACGACCCGCCGGCTTCTGCCGCCGCGTCATCGTGGGAGATCGTGGTTTTGGCCGCTGGACTGTTCACGGGGAGACCGAGTTCCTGGAGTGATCACCAACTCCGGAAATCTTAGTCGAATCAAACCGCAAACGAAACCGGCGGGCGCGTCGGGGGCTGAGTATTGGGGGACTCAGGGCGAGTTGAACATCGATTCCTGCAGCTTCCGGCTGAGCAGATCGCGCAGTTCCATCGCGGCTGGATGCTGATCGCCCCGGTTGATGGCCTCGTTGATGGCGAAGTGAGCGCCGGCCAGATCGCCGACCGCCGTCCGCAGCGATGCGAGCATGAAGGCGCCATCCACGCGCCATTCGGGCATCGCGGCCAGTTCGGTGTAATGGCCGAGCAGGAGGAACAGCCGCTCATCGAGATCTTCATCCTGGGGCACCAGCAGCAGAGCGCGGGGATCGTTCCGAACCGCATGGCGCATCGCCGAGACGGCCGACTGATCCGACCCCGCCAGCGCCTCGGCCAGCGCGAGACCGATCAGGGTCAACCCGTCACCGGGATGCTGCTTCGCCAGGCAACCGAAGGCGGCCAGCGCCGTCGCGGGCGATTCATCGGCCAGGACGTACCACGCCTCCGTCGGCGTATAGGGACAGGGCTGGGGCGGAGCGTACGTCGGGGATGAGCGGTGATCGACGTACACATGCTGCACTACGGGCTTCGGACTTGACCAGTGATGCCAGTGGTGGTGATGGACGACCCGCGGCCGCCAGGGCGTGGGATGCCACCACGAACTCGTGCAGTAGTACGTCGGATAGAACGACCACGCGTGCAGATGGGAGAAGTAGCCGTGCCACCACCCCCAACCGGAGCTGTAGTAGTGGCCATGCCCGAGGTGGAAGGCGAACGCGGAGGACCCGGAGTAGAACGAGATCGCGACGCTCAGCTTGCTCTTGGGTTTCTTGTGGCCGTATCCCCACCAGGGATGACCGACCTTCGTCCCCTTGCTCTTGGCGTACGTACTCGTGTTGATATTGGTAATGCTCGTGGTGTTGTTGATGTTGACGGTATTGTTGTTGCCAATCTGCGTGTTCGGGCTCCCGCCGGAAATGGCCTGCGCCCCCACGGGATTCGCGTCGAGCGCGGTGTAGTTCACGCCGCGGGTGGATGAACCGCTCCGGCTGGGAGAAGAAGAGACACTTTCCGTCGGTGCCTGAAACGCCGTCAGCGACGTGCGCTCAACGCCCGCCGCCTCGATTCGTCTCTGGGTGCTCCGGTCCCGGTAGGGTCCGGCCGCGGCCCTTGATTGAAGATCCCGCATCTCCCCTCGGCGCTGCTCGCGCTGGGTCGATGGAGACGCCGCGCCCCCGGGCCCCCGGGCCTGCTGCCGTACCTGCGGGCGGGGACGCGCCGCGTCCCGTGAGCTGGCCCCTTCCCGGTGCCGCTCGAGCTGCTCGCGCCGCTGCTCCTGCAGCAGACGCCGCTCGCGCTCGAGACGCTGCTGCATCAGTTCGTAGTCCCGCTGACGCTGCTGCCGCAGTTGCTCGGTCTGCTGCTGGACATCGCGCTGCATCTCTTCACGGGCGCGACCGCGCTGTTCCGGTTGCAGCTCCGGTTGCCGGGCCGCACGACGGCGGCGCTCTTCGAGCTGCTGCTGAAGGTGTCGCTCTCGCTGCAATCGATCCTGACCGCCCCGAGCCGATTCGCCGGAACGATTCGGCCGGGAGAAGTGGAAGCGTGAGCGGGATCGATCCGCGGGCCGCGCGTCCCGTGGCGAACCGGGACGGATGATCCGACGGTTCGGGGAGGAGAGGCCCTCACCGGGACGGCGCAGACCCGACGGTTGCGTCCGGGCCGGACGCCCGGGACGAACCAGCGATCGGTTCGGCACCCGCACGCCGGCACGGGTGCGAACATCGCGCGTGGGACGAATCACCTGAGGCCGTGCCGGACGGACGGAACGATGCTGCGCCTGGCCTCGAGACTGGACTCGTGATTGGCCTCTGGATTGGGCAGAAGGTGACGGCCGCGATGCGGGCCGAGCCGGCCGGGATTCCGTGGGTCGCGAAGGCCGCGAGGATGCCTCACGGGAGGCGCTGGAGCCGCGTGACGATTCAGCGCGGGAACGCGAAGCCGGTGATGCGGATCGAGAACGATCCTGTCGCGAGGCCGCGGAGGAACCGCGGTCCGCGGCACGATCGGAGGATGCCCGCTCCCGTGAACCCCCGCGCGACGCGACGGAGGGGCCGGCAGGCTCGGAACCGGATGCGCTGCGCCGATCCTGTTCCCGCGACGCTTCCGCCACGGAGGTCGTCGTGAGCAGCCCGCCCAGCCCGAAAAGGCCGCAGAGCAGGACGGTCAACGGGAAAGAGAAGGACGGTTGCATGTGGCGACGGTGGGATTTCTCGTTTGTGGTCATTGGACTCTTCCTCGTTTCGGGCCCGCGTGCTGACCCTGATGCTGGTTTTCCCCGCCGCTTTTACTACTGCTTTTCCTACTGCTGTTCCTGATTCCGGCTGGTCTCACCGGTTCGCACACACGGGCTGGCGACACCGGAGTGCTGCTTCCACCTGCCCGGTGCGGACCCGCCGCCAGAGGCGACCGGAGAAAGCCGGGGCGCCGACGACTGAGGCGACGCGATCCGCGCCGTGCCGCACGCCGCGTCAATCATGGAGACCACGGGCGGCCCGGTCTATTCCCCTGATCACGACAAAACCGGCCAGATTGCCCCGGACGGGCCGGGAATGACCACTCGTTCTTGCCGTTCACGCCGACGTGTCTGGAGACGAAGCCCTGACGGAATGCGAACCAGAGAGGAGGCGGCTCTCCATCGCCGGAAGCTGCACCGAGTCCCCCTCCGGCGTCTCCAGGGTAAGCCCCTTCCGCAGATCCATCGAACGGACCTGGCCGTGAAACTCCCTGCCGGCGCGAAGAACCGTCACCGTGCGCCCCCGCAGACCGTCACGGGCGGCGTACTCCTCCATCAGCTGCTCCGGTTCCAGTGCGAGCGCACGCGCCACCTCGACGATCAGGCGCTGCATCACCTCCAACCGAGAAACCGGAGCCCCGAGCTGGGTCAGGCTGACGGCCTTCTGATCAAGCTCACGCGGCCAGATCGTCTGCGCGACGTTCACTCCGATGCCGATCAGCGCGTGGGCGCCGGTCTGTTCGATCAGTATGCCGGCCAGCTTGCGCCCGTCGACCAGGAGGTCATTCGGCCACTTGATCCGGACCCGCGGCCCCAACCACTGCTCCGCCGCCCGCGCCACGGCTACCGCGACGGCGAAAGCGAATCGTTCTCCCCGCTCACGCGGGAGGACCAACGTCATCGCCACGCCATCGTGCGCGGTATCCGCCCAGGCGCTGCCGAGCCGGCCCCGGCCGCGCGTCTGTCGACCGGCGACGATCAACGTCCCCGATCCGGCGCGCTCACGGCGCGCGATCTCCTGGGTCGAGTCCGTTTCCCCGTAGACGCGAACGCGCTCAAACGGCGGGCCGACCTCTTGGATCGTCTCCTTCAGAGCACGGGGCCAACCGTTGACTTCGGGGTTCTGCATGACGCCGCCGCTCAAGAGGCGGTCCTCGATTCGATGTCCAGAGACAGATCCAGCCACGACGCGGAGTGCGTCATCGCGCCGACGGAAATCCGTTCCACGCCCGTCTCCGCGACCGCGCGGACGGTGTCGAGCGCAATCCCGCCGGACGCCTCGAGCTGAATCGCCGAGCCGCGTTCATTCCGCATCGCAACGGCGTCGCGCATCATGTCCGGCGACATGTTGTCCAGAAGAACGTAGTCGATCAATCCCCGCTCCACGCCCAGCACCTGCTCAAACTGCTCGAGCGTGTCACATTCCACTTCCACGAACGTTGCGCCGTAGTGACTCCGCGCCTGACGGGCGGACTGCACGAGCCGGCTCCGCAGATTCTCCAGCGGAATGTGGGCGAGATGGTTGTCCTTGTAAAGCGCGGCGTCATAGAGCCCCATGCGGTGGAGCGTGCCCCCGCCGCAGGCGACGGCGTACTTTTCCAGCGCCCGCCAGCCGGGGGTGGTCTTTCGCGTGTCGCAGATCTCGGCTTTGGTCCCCGAAACCGCATCCACGAAGCGCCGCGTCTTGGTCGCGACACCGCATAACCGGCCGAGCACGTTGAGCACGGTCCGCTCCGCGGTCAGAATCCGCGCCAGCGGGGCGTCGATCACCGCGAGGGTCTGGTCGGTGCTGATCCGCTGCCCGTCGGCGGCCTTGAGCGTGAGGCCATCGGTGATCCTGAACCGGTCGAGGATCTTCTCCACCAGCGCGATGCCGGCGAGCACGCCGGGCTGGCGCGTGATGAGCCGGGCGTGCCCGGTGCGGTCGAGTTCGACGATGCTCTTGGTCGTAATGTCGCCCTGCTCACCGAGATCCTCCTCGATCGCCAGGTCAAGCAGTGTGGAGACGCGGCCGCTCGCGATGAGCGGTTCGATGATCGCTTCCAGATCGGGCATCGGTCTTGGTCGACTTTCCTCGGACATCGATGCCAAGTATAGCCGCTCGTGAATCGCCGCCGACTCCCGCGGCGAAATCCTCCCGCTGCGCCGGTTATGATCTGCTTCATCGGTCAGTCCATGATCCGAAACGTCGCCAGGAGGAGTGAACCTTCCGCCATGTCATCGGGTTCTCCACACCAGCAGAAACTGCACCCCATCGAGGCATCTCATCTGCACGCGCGGCGGGAGCGGGTCTTTCTCGTTCTGGCGGGGCTGTTCCTCGGCTCGCTGACCATGCTCAACATCCTCGGCGTCACGAGGTTCATTCACCTCGGTACGATCGAGCGGCCGGAAACCTCGGACTTCGTCTTCGCCATCGCCGTCGGCGTACTCCCCTACCCGATCACATTCCTCTGCACCGATTTTATCAGCGAGCTCTATGGGAAGAAGCGGGCCAGCGCCGTGGTCTGGGTCGGGCTGCTGCTCAATCTCTGGGTCATGTTCATCCTCTGGATCGGGGGCATTCTGCCCGGCTTCGAGGAACTCGATGCCGCCGGCGGAATCGCGACGGATGAGGCCGATCGGCTTCCGGTCTTCTTCGAAGTGCGCACCCTCGCGTTCGGCGCGGTGACCGCGTCCATGGTGGCGTACCTCGCCGCCCAGATGTGTGACGTCTACATCTTCCACTTCTGGAAATGGCTCACACGAGGCAGACACCTCTGGCTGCGCAACTGCGGATCGACCACCGTCAGTCAGTTCATCGATACCACGCTGGTCATCTACATCACCTACGCCGTGGGCGGCCTCTCCGGCATCATCGATACCGAAGACCCGCTCCACCCGCAGCTCTGGGTGCTGATCGCCACCGGCTACGCGTTCAAGTTCGCCGTGGCGGTGCTGGATACCCTTCCGTTCTACCTCGGCGTGCCGATCCTCGCCCGCTATCTGCGGATCGACCCGATCCGGGAACACGAGGCGGACCGCGAGCAGATCGCGCTGGAGGATTCCGATGAGGGTGGTCCGGCCGTCTAGCACGAAGGGTCCCCGGTCGGGTATGCTGCCCGGGCGATGAGCCACCCGACCGATTCAGCACGTTCTCGCGCCGGCTCCCGCCGAGCTTACATCGCTCCCCTCCTGGCGGGAGTGGCCGGTCTGATGCTCACGGCGGGATGCGCCCGGTCGCAGTACTTTCCGGAACGAGCGGCGGAGGCGTATCCGCACGAATTGCACGTGGCGAGCTCGGTGGACATCCAGGTCTTCCGCGATGAAACCAACATTGAAATCGTCAACGCGACCGGGACGACCTACCGCGACTTCACACTGTGGATCAACCAGCGGTACATGAAGAAGGTCGATCGGCTCCGGGCCGGCGAAACACGACGGTTCTCCTTGTGGCAGTTCTACGATGAGCGCGGCGAGGTGATGAACGCCGGCGGATTCTTCCGGATCTACGCCCCCGACCCGGTGCGGCTGGTGCAGATCCAGGTCGATGAGGAAACGCCGCTGATCGGGCTCATCGCCATCCCCGCCGAGCCGCTGGAAGAACGGGAACGCATCCGGTAGCCCCGCTGCCGCGTTGCAGGCGAGTCCGACCGGACATCGTCTCGGGGGCCGGCTTCAGAACCTCACTCAACCGCCTGCTCCACCGCGTCCGCCCCATCGGTTCCCGATTCTTCGATCAGAAGCTGTTCTGCGGCGACGGGACCTCGCTCCGGGGGAAGCCCGCGGTAGACATCGTAGACGCCGTTGATCACGAACTGAACGGCGATGACCGACAGGATCAGACCGAACAGTTTGGTGGCGATCTCCTTGCCGGTCTCGCCCATGTACTTGACGACGAACCGGGAGTAGACCATCGCGTAGTAGCACGTGATGGTCGTGATGAGAATGGCCAGAAAGACGATGCCGAGGTGCCAGATGCTCGGCGCTTCACTCGTCAGGATCATGACCGTGGCGATCGAGCCCGGACCGCTGATGAACGGGATCGCCAGGGGAATAATGGAAACATCCTGCCCCTTCTTTCCGCTCGGATGGTCGCTGTCCTCTTCTTCGCCATCCTGCTCCGATTCATCCTGCCCCTTGCGGATCATGCCCATGGCGATCCCGAAGAGAATGATGCCTCCGGCGATTCGAAACGCCTCCAGGGTGATGCCGAAGAGTTGAAAGATGACGCCGCCGAGCAGGGCGAACGTGAAAAAGATGCTCGTTGAGACGATGACCGCGCGCTTCGCGGTCGCGCGGCGCCGCTTCTCGCCCGCGCGAGGAAGGAGCGATACGAAGATGAACGCGGTCGTCAACGGATTCACAATCACGAAGATGGCCGCGATGGTGATGAGCAGGTATTCGAAGAAGATGCCGATTTGCGTGACCGCCATATCAGTCTGTGTCCTTTTCCGAGTTCGAAACGTCTGAAGCCAGCCATGCGTTCAGTTTGTTCATGCTTGATCGTGCATGATCCCGCTTGACCATGATGCCCTACGGCCGGCCGGCCAGCTGACGCAGGCCCTCGTAAATGGCCGTGCACACCACGGTCGCGACATTGAGACTCCGTGCCGCGGGATTCATGGGCAGCGTCAACCGGTGCTCTGCGCTCCAGGTCGCGCTGACCCAGTCGTGAATCTCCTCCGGGGCGCCGGTCGTCTCCCGGCCGAACAGGAGGTAGTCGCCGCGCTCAAACTCCGCTTCCCAGTGCGGCCGCGCGGACCTGGTGGTGTAGAGCCAGAGGCGGGCCGGCTGCTCGCTTTCCAGAAAGGCCGGCCAGGATGGGTGCTCTCGGCAGTCGACCAGGTGCCAGTAGT
>SLDM01000236.1 GCA_007125255.1 Phycisphaerales bacterium | reverse complement strand
TGGACGGTCGCCGAGGTTGAACTGGACACCCCTGGCGAAGAAGTTCGCGTGATGGTGGAGCATGACGGATATGAACTGTTGTGCTACCCGGAGTGCGGCGAGGCGTCGCCAGGCCGGTTCTTGGGTATGTGGGACACACGGAAGCGACGCTGGCGACATCTGGATACGTGTAACCGTCCGACAAAGCGCAGGTCCACCGGCCATTGATTCTGCGTATTCCAGTGGCATGATTGAGCTTCCCTTCAACGGAGGTTCATGATGCCCGGACCGTCACCGCTTACGGACGCCGATCGGATGCCCGCCGGCGCTCTCCGCGACGTCCAGAATCATCATCCGGCTCGGCCGGGATCACGACCCTGTGCGACGGGGGTCATTACACAGACCCCTTCCGCAGCGATGGTCGGGCCGGGACGCTCGCTGCAATCGCCCGCATCTTTCATCCCTCCATGATCTTCCCTTCAGGCACTTCCTGCCTTTCGTGCCTCGCCGCCTCCTCCCGGGAGCCACAATTGCCGCTATCCTCATGGACTTCGCATCGTGATTCCCCCTCTTGGGTCAAGAGATGATTTTCCATGCCCCTGCTCACCGTCAGCAATCTCGGCCACGCCTACGGCGCCAACGTCGTCCTCGACGGCGCGACCTTCGCCATTGATCCCGGCGAGAAGATCGGACTCGTGGGCCGCAACGGACAGGGCAAAACCACGCTGATGAAGGCGGTGCTCGGGCGGCTGCAGCCGGACACCGGCCAGATTCAGCTCCAGCGCAGCGCGCGGATCGGCTACCTGAGCCAGGATCCGGAATTGAACCCCGAGGAATCGCTGCGCGATGCAGCGGAAGGCGCGTTCAAGCTGCTCCACGAACTGCACGGCAAGCTCAACGATGTGTACGACGAGATGGCCGGTGCGGACGCCGATCGGCTGGATCGTCTGATGAAGCAACAGGCGAAGCTGGAGGACAGTATCGAGGCGGCGGGGGGGTACGCGATCGATCACCGGATCGACGCCACCCTGCACGGACTGGGGTTCTCCGATGAACAGTTCACCCTGAAGGTCAGGAATCTTTCGGGGGGACAGAAGGGCCGCCTGGCCCTGGCCCGCCTGCTGCTGGAGCAGCCGGACCTGCTGATGCTCGATGAGCCCACGAACCATCTGGACATCGCCGGCCGGGAGTGGCTGGAGACCTTCCTGGCCGAAGAGTATCCCGGTGCCGTGATCGTGGTCAGCCACGACCGCTGGCTTCTCGATCAGGTGGTGACCCGCATCATCGAAGTCGAGCGCGGCCGCATCTGGGAGTATCCCGGCAACTACGAGAAGTACCTCGCGCTGAAGGAGGAACGCCAGCTCACCGAAGCGCGGGTCTACGACAAGCAGCTCGACAAGATCCGCCAGGAGGAACAGTTCATTCAGCGCTACAAAACCGGCCAGCGGGCCAAACAGGCGCGGGGACGGCAGTCGCGGCTGGACCGGTACAAGCGCGACGAACTCGTCGATCGGCCGATGTCGCTGGATGTCATGAAGCTGAACCTTCCCAAGGCGCCGCGCAGCGGGGACCAGGTCGCGAGCGCCGAAGGGATCAGCAAGCGCTACGGCGAGACCGTCCTGTTCGACCGGCTCGATCTGTCGATCTCCCGGGGAGAGCGGATCGGCATCATCGGGCCGAACGGCGCGGGGAAGACCACCCTCGTGAAGTGCCTGCTGGGTGAACTGGAGGCGGATGAGGGATCGGTGCGCCTCGGATCGCGCCTCTCGGTGGGGTATTACCGGCAACTGCACGAGGGCCTGGATCTCTCCCTCACCGTCTGGCAGTACCTTCAATCGGTCATCGTCGCCCAGGACGGACAGTCCAAGGCGAGCGAGCAGCAGGCGCGCGATCTGGCCGGCGCGTTTCTCTTCAGCGGGAGCGATCAGGAGAAAGCGCTGGTGGATCTCTCGGGCGGAGAGCGCAGCCGCGCGGTGCTCGCGGGACTGGTCGCCTCGGCCAAGAACCTGCTCGTGCTCGACGAACCGACGAACCACCTCGATATTCCTTCGGCGGAGCGGCTGGAGCAGGTCCTCTCGATGGCCGGCGGGTACGACGGCACGCTGCTGTTGATCAGCCACGACCGCGCACTGCTGCAGGCAACGTGCGATCGGCTGCTCATCTTCGACGGCGCGGGCGGCGTCCGCGACTTCACCGGCTCGTTCGTCGAGTGGCACCAGCGGATGGAGCAGGAGGCGGCCGATCGCCAGCCGGCTGCGCCGGCCGTGCCATCATCCGCAGCGCGGGAACGAAGCAAGGCCCATTCCGGAAAGAAGAGCAGCGCGCAGGGTAGAAAGGTCACCGAGCGTGACGTGGAGAAGCTCGCGGAAAGGATCGAGCAACTGGAGAGCCGAAGGGGGGCGATCGATGCGGAACTGGCAGACCCGGAAGCGTACCGGGACGGTGACCGGTTGCGCACGCTGCAGCAGGAGCGGCAGCGGATCCAGAAAGAACTTGAGCCCATTGAAGAACAATGGGCTCAAGCGGTTGAATCGATGGATTGAAACGACGGACCGGAAGGGCTCGCTCCACGGGGAGGGAGCCGAGATCTTCGCGCGGTTTACACCAGCGAGCCCGTCATGACCACGCCGTCCGGCGAGGTGATTTCCCACCGCGCATTGGCGCCGTAGGCGAGCAGATCGACCTCGACCCGCGTGCCGAGCATCTGCGACCGACCTTCGATCGACGCGATCTGGTAGACCCGTCCTTCGTCGTCGCGAACCTGCAGGGTGTAGGGGCGATCATCATCGCGGGGCGAAAGACCAACGGCAATGAGCAGCGCTTTGCGTTCACCTTCACGGACCATGAGCGTGGCCCAGTTCGACGCATCGGGGTTCTCGCTGGTAAAGACAATGCGCTGCGTGGAGGCGTCGGCCAGGTACGAACGCAGGGTCGGGCCGACGAGCTGTTCCACCTGCTCGACATCGCTCTGGATCGCGGCCATGGTCAGCCGATTGTGCTGGCCCGCCGCGTCGGTGAGCACGTAGGCCATCGCGATGACGACGCCGGCGAGGAGAAACGTCGCGGCCCGCCAGAAGAAGTTCGCGCTGATGAACCGCGTCAGCGCGGTCGGTCGATGATCGCGCGGATCGGACTGCCCCTGCGTCTCGTGGTAGATCGTTTCGGTGGAGGATTTCCGGCCGATCGAGGCCAGGGGGGTCGGCGTGTCCTGCTCGATCGCCGCGCTGACCGCCCGGAGCACGCGTTCGCGCAGTTCGGCCGGGGGTTCTTCTTTCGGCAGCAGCGTCTCATCCGCCGCGATCCGGGCCTGCAGGCCGAGCAGGTCGTTCTGCAGGGAGGGCGGCGCCTGGTGAAAAGCGCGGGAATAGAGCGTGGCCTCGTACTCGTCGAGGAGGCCGTAGGCATCAAGGGCCGCCAGCTCCAGCATTTCTTCGCGCGTCATGGCAGTGGGGGAAGTCATCATTTATCTCCGGTACCAGCTTTTTCGCATTTCGTCCCCACGTGTTGCGAGAAACCGTCCTCTGAATCCTGTAATCATCCAATAATGATCCATTCATCCGAATGATCCGACTAGACCGCCCAGTCGGATTTCGCCCGTTCCCGAAGCCGGTTCAGGCCGCGGCTGAGGGCTGACTTGACGGTCCCGAGCGGGGCGTCAAGCTGCTCACTGATCTCCCGGAGCGTGAACCCCTGCAGATAGGCCCGTTCGATCACAGTCTTCTGCAGTTCGGGGAGCTCCGCGATCCGGCTGAGCAGTTCAGCGTTTCGCTCGGCATCCTGGGGCTTGTCTTCCGGGGTCCGATCGGTCGTGGATCGGGGGGGATCGCCTTCCAGCGTGCTGGTATCGGGTCGCACCGAGCTCCGCCGAATGCGATCGATCAGGTGACGTCGGGTGATGAGCATGACCCAGGTCACCAGCTTGGCCCGCCGCGGGTCGTATCGGTCGGCCGTCCGCCAGAGACGGACGAAGACCTCCTGAACCGCGTCCTCCGCCTCCGCCCGGCTGGGCATGAGTTGGCGGGAGACCTTGAAGACGAGTGCCCCGAACCGATCGTAGAGCTCAGCCATGGCATCCTCATCCCCGGCCGCCACGCGATGCATCAGCATCCAATCCTGCTGGCTCATGTTGGGCTTATCGTCTTGCGTCACAGAATTTTCCGCACGAGGCGCCGCATCAGTTCCACGCTGATGCATATTTTAGACCAATTCACACCAGTTCGGTCGCCGATCCCGTCCGAAAACCTTCCACGGAAGCAGCGTCGCTCGGAAAGCCTACCGCCGATTCATGGGATTCGGGAATTTTTTTGCTTCATTCCGTGGTTTTCGTATACACTTTGTGAGGATTGGAGGATAGGTCTATCGGTCCTTGGGCCCGTGTTCGAGGTCGATAACGCCGAACGCTCGGGATGGTCCTGTCGGCCGCCGGACATGGCCAACGGGACCGGCCCTCAAAGGTGGTGGCTCGTGAATGCACCAGTGGGAACCAGATCAGAGACCAGAGGCTGCGCGGTCGGCGCGCCCGGCAACTCGACCCACCGCGCCCGCCCCGATTACAACCAATTCCACAGCCAGCACCGCGGCTTCAGCCTGATGGAGCTGATCGTCGTTCTGGCGGTGGTAACCATCCTGACCTCGCTGCTCATGCCCGCGCTGAACAAGCTGCGCGAGAACGTCCACAAGGTCGTCTGCGCCTCCAACCTGCGTCAGATCGCCGTGGCCAAGAGCATCTACGCCGCCGATCACTACGACAACCTGCCGCCCTCGATCAACCTCAGTCCGCAGGCGGGGATCTGGGAACCCCAGGAACTCATGGTTTCCCGTACACCGCGGTCGGATGCCCCCGGCGCGTGGGATGGCTTTGGCCTGCTCTTCAAGCAGGGTTACTGCGGCTCCTTCGAATGCTTCTACTGTCCGAGCCACACCGGGCAGCACCCGCTTTCCCGGTACGCGGACCGGTGGCATTCGGAAGAGGAACAGGTCATCTACACGAACTACCACTATTCCGGCGACCGGGACTGGCAGACCGGGATGCGCCGCTTCTTCGTGCGCCCCTCCACCCTGGTGATCGCCACCGATGGTCTGCGAACCGCGAGCGATATCAACCACCAGTTCGGCGTCAATGCCGCCTACGGCGATGGCTCCGTGCGCTGGCGCCCGGACATGGTTACCATCCTCGACCTGCTGCCCAAGCAGAATGAAGCCGGCAACACCAACCCGGTGAATTCGGAGAAGTACAACCAGATCTGGTCGATCCTCGAAGATCAGCGTTGAGTCGCGCCCCGGGGGGGGGGCTGTGCCCGGGGGGGCTGTGCCAGTCGGGGCTGAGCCAGTCGGGGCCGGACGGGGAGGCAGGGGAGCCTCCGGAAACTGAATAACATCTCGTTCGCAAGCGCGCCGGCGCGGCGGCGCGCACCGGCATGACGATTCGGTTCGCCCGGCTATACTGCGCGATCGCCTCCACTCCCGAGCCCGCGAGAAGTCCTGACGATGACGATGCAACACTGTCTGATCACCGGTGCCGCAGGATTCATCGGCTCCCACCTCGCCCGCCGTCTTCTCGAGAAGGGCATGCGGGTCACCGGCGTCGACAACTTTGATCCCTTCTATGACCGGTCGATCAAGCTCGACAACCTCCGCGCATTGGAATGCGACCGGTTCACTTTCCACGAAGCGGATATCCGTGATGCGGAAGCGATGCGAAAGGCGGCGCCGAGCGACGACCCGCCGGATGTCGTCTTCCATCTCGCGGCCCTTGCCGGCGTCAGGCCGAGCATTGAGCAGCCGGCCCGGTACACCTCGGTCAATCTCGATGGACTCAACGTGACGCTTGAAGCGGCCCGCGCTGCCGGTTGCCGCCGGGTCATCTTTGCCTCCAGCTCAAGCGTGTACGGCAACAACGCGAAGATTCCCTTCGCCGAGGAAGACCGCGTCGACGAACCGATCAGTCCGTACGCCGCGACGAAGGCGGCCGGGGAATTGATCTGCCGCGTCTACGCCTCCCGGTATCACGTTTCGATCGCCTCCATCCGCTTCTTTACCGTTTTCGGTCCGGGGCAGCGCCCGGATCTGGCCATCAGCAAGTTCATGCGGCGCATTGCCCGGGGCGAGCCGATCCCCGTCTTCGGCGACGGTTCAAGCAGCCGCGATTACACCTACATCGACGACATCATCCAGGGACTTTTCGCCGCGGCGGAGAAGCTCGCCACCGCGCCCGAGGGATTCTTTCGAATCTACAACCTCGGCGGGTCGGATCCGATCACCCTGACGGAGATGATCCGTACGATCGAACGGGTCGTGGGGCGCGATGCGGTGATCGAGCGCCTTCCGATGCAGCCGGGTGATGTGAACCGCACCTACGCCGACCTGGCCCGATCGCGGGCCGAGCTGAACTACCGGCCGGGTACCACCTTCGCCGAAGGCGTCGCCCGACAGTGGTCGTGGCTCAAGTCGAGGATGGAGAGGGAAGGCACGGAGGGGAAGTGACGGAGAGACGAAGAAAGGCACGGCGGCACGAAGGCACGGAGGGTGGTAAGACGGAAGACGTTGGCGCGAGTCGGGCATTCTGTCATTCCCGCGCGTCGAGAACGCTCTGTACGCAGCAGGGTGCCACGGCCAGCGAGCGCAGCGAGTCGGCCGTGCGCTGGTGGAAGGACGACGCCGGATCAAGCCGGGTGCCGTGGTCTGGAGGCATGGCCTCACGAGAGTGAGGACATGCCGGAAGGCCATGCCGATGCGAGTTTGATGTGCGATGAGATCTGGATGACCGTCGCGCGATCTCGAGGCCTTCGCTCCTGAAGTCGCTCAGACCACGGCACCCGTCTTCGTCACTCCGTCACTCACTTCGTGCCCCCGTGCCTTTCTCCGTCACTCCGTTACTTCGTCACTCAGTCACTTTCCCTCTGAATTTTACGTAATCTATCTTATAGGACGTTCGGGAGAGGGGCCGATCTCGGCAGGGCGGCCACGCCGCTCGCCGCCTGGCCCCCATAAATGATCACCCGCTGAACCGGTCATCCCTGACCACCACGCAGGCGCTCAGTCGACAAACCCTTCGTCGCTCCGTCGCTTTGCCCCTCCGTCGCTTTCCCTACGTCGCTCCGTCGCTTTGCCCCTCCGTCGCTTTCCCTACGTCGCTCCGTCGCTTTGCCCCTCCGTCGCTTTCCCTACGTCGCTCCATCGCTTCGCCCCTTCGTCGCTTTGCCTCTCAACTTCCAGATCGATTGCCGCAACCGCATGCGCCGCCTCCGCTGGCTTCAGATGCGCCGCAATCGCCCGCCGGATCGCCGGCAGACCTTCACTCGGCGGCGGCGCGATCGGTGAGAGACCGCGGGCCCGCTCCGGCAGCAATTCCGGATAGCTGAGCCGCGCCGGCAGCCACGGCAGACAGCCGCTGAGCATCGCTTCAACGACGGCAAT
>SLDM01000091.1 GCA_007125255.1 Phycisphaerales bacterium | reverse complement strand
GGAGTGACGAAGAGGTGAGAAAGGCACGGAGAGTGACGAAGTGACGGAGTAACGGAGTAACGAAGTGGAGGCGGGAGCGTCGTCTCTGAGTTAGGGCGTCGTACTTGGGTCCGGTGATTGTCCTTCCACCAGCGCACGGCCGACTCGCTGCGCTCGCTGGCCGTGGCACCCTGCCTTCTCCTTTCTCCTCTCTATCCATCCCACTTCGTCACTTCGTTACTTCGCCCCCCCGTTTCCCCCCACAGGAAACAACCGGTATCCTGAGCGGCCTATGGGCATTCATGATCGACCGTATATGCGAGAAGAGGGCGGTTTCGGACCGCGCCGTGGTCTGGGTGGGAGGGGCGGCGGCGGGCTGGGCCGGCTCACCATGCTCTCGGTCAATACGTGGATCATCGTCCTCTGCATTGCCATCTTCGTCATCGACGGCATGATGCCATCCAAGTACGTCGCCAGCGGCCGGGCGATGGTTCCCGACGGCCAGCCGATCGACTGGTCCCAGGTCGAGCCGGACTTTGACAGCGCGGTGGAGTTCAGGCCCGGCCCGACCGGCGGGCGTCCGCCGGTCGAAGGGGCTCGGCCGTTCATGTGGTACGTGCCGATGCTTGACATCTCGACCGGCACCCATGTCGCGACGGGGGAGTACTACCAGATGCAGCCGATCGAGGCGATGCTGCACTTCTCCACCGCGCGCGGGCTGGGCATTTCCGAACAGGGCATCTCCATCTACAACATGGAGTTCTGGCGGCTCATCGGCTTCCAGTTTCTCCACAGTCACCTCCACATCGGGCACCTGCTCTTCAACATGATCGGGCTGTTCTTTTTCGGCCCGCTCGTGGAACGGTATCTCGGCTCGAAGCGCTACCTGGCGTTCTACCTGCTCTGCGGCATCTTCGGCGCGCTGCTGTACGTCACGCTCAACGTCGGGGGCCTGATCGCGCAGAACGTGGCGAGCGGCCAGGTCGCGGTTCCCGGATTGCTCTTCAATGACCCGTCGACGCCGCTGATCGGCGCCTCGGCGGGGGTGTTCGGCGTGCTCATGGCCGGGGCGAAGCTCGCGCCGAACGCGACCGTGCTTCTCTTCTTCATCATTCCGATGAAGTTCAAGTATCTCGCCTACGGCCTGGTCGCCTTCGCGCTGTGGATCGTGATCACCGGCGGCCGGAATGCCGGCGGGGAGGCGGGACACCTCGGCGGCGCGCTGGCGGGGTGGTACTTCATCCGCAATACCCATCACCTGCACGGCTTCTTCGATTTTCTCGGGCGGGCCGACCCGACCTCGCACCACTACCGCGGGAAGAAATCGATCGGATCCGGCGGCGGCGGCGGCGCTCCACGGCAGGAGGTCGACCGCATTCTCGACAAGATCAGCCGCGAAGGGCTGCACGCACTCTCCGATCGCGAGAAGAAGATTCTCCGCGAGGCCTCGCGTGACCGGTAAGCGCGGGGCGGACCGGTTTCGGCCCGAACCGGCTTCGCGGCGAACCGGTGAGCGGAAAGAGTTGGCGGGACCGGCATGAGTTCATTGTCGTTCGTGATATCGAATCGCTGCCCGAGGAGCCGCGCCCGCACGGGAACGGTGACGACGCCGCACGGTTCATTCGACACCCCCGCGTTCATGCCGGTCGGGACCCGCGGCACGATCAAGGGACTCACCCCCGCGCAGATCGAGGCGACCGGCAGCCAGATCGTCCTCAACAACGCCTACCACCTGATGCTGCGGCCGGGCGATGAGATGATCGCGCGGCGCGGCGGGGTGCAGCGCTTCATGCGCTGGCCCGGGCCGATCCTCACCGATTCCGGCGGCTACCAGGCGTACTCCATGGCGGACATCAACTCGCTGAACGAGGATGGCGTGACCTTTCACTCCATCATCGACGGCCGGAAGATCCTGCTCACGCCCGAGCGGTCGATCGAAGTCCAGAACAACCTCGGCGCGGACATCATCATGGCGTTCGACGACTGTCCGCCGAGCGTCGACCCGGCGACGCTCAACGAGAGCCGCCGCCGCCTCGCCGCCCAGCGCTCCGGTCCGTTCCGCCACGGCTACGACCACGTCTCGCGCCTGCGCGAAGCCCACGAGCGCACCGTCCGCTGGCTGGAGCGGTGCGTCAAGGCGCACCGCCGACCGGATGAACAGGCGCTCTTCGGCATCGTTCAGGGGGGAACCGATCTCGATCTTCGGAAGGCGTCAGCCGAGGCGATAACCAATATCGATCTGCCGGGATACGCGATCGGCGGGGTTGCGGTGGGGGAGGGGACGGACCTGATCCGCTCGATCACCGAGTTCACCGCGCCGCTGCTGCCGGAGGAGAAACCCCGGTATCTGATGGGGGTCGGGTACGAGCGGGATCTGGTGGCGGCGGTCCGGGCCGGGGTGGATATGTTCGACTGCGTGCTGCCGACGCGAAACGGCCGGAACGCCCAGGCGTTCACCCGGGCGGGGCGGCTGCACCTGCGGAATGCCGCGTTTCGGGAGGATGATCGGGTGATCGAGGAGGATTGTGACTGCGAGGCGTGCGCGGGCGGCTTTACCCGGGCGTATCTGCGGCATCTCTTTCAGGCGAAGGAGATGCTGGGCCCGACGCTGATCAGCATCCACAACATCCGACACTTCCAGCGGCTCATGCTGGACATCCGGCGGGCAATCCGCGAAGATAGATGGTCTGACTTTGGCCGGTCCTGGCCGGTGGCGGGCCTGATGACGCCCGGGGTGTCGCTGCCCGACGGGTGAACCCGAGCGGTGGGCGCGTTCTGCTCCCGGCGGCCGGTTCACCGGTGATGTGCAGCCATGGCGGCTGCGGTTCGGCACCACCGGCGCGGGCCATCACCGCGGGCCAGCTCCGGTGAACGTCAGAATCGTTCTTCTCCTCCCGTTCTCCTTCTCCAAACTGCTCTCCTCCGAACCATTTCTTCTCCGAACCTTCTCCTTCGCACACTCTTTCGCAAAGAGTCTCTGGAACTGAACTTCCCATGTTTGAGCTGGATTTTTCAACGTACACGCTGGCCCAGGGCCCTCCACCCCCGCCGGGCGAACGCTCGCTTCAGACCGAGTCCGGTACCGGGGAAGGCACGCCGGGTGGGGGCGGCGGTGGTTTCTTTGGCGAAGGCGGGCTGTTCCTGGTCCTCCTGATGATCCTGGTCTTCATGATCATGATGACCGTGATGGGCAGCCGCCGCGAGAAGAAGAAACGCAACGAGATGCTCAGCGTGCTGAAGAAACACGACAAGGTGCAGACGATCGGCGGCGTCATCGGCTCGATCGTCGAACTCAAGCCCGAGCAGGTCGTCCTCAAGGTCGATGAGTCCTCCAACACCCGCATCACCTTCGCGCGCAGCGCAATTCAGCAGATCGTCAAGAGCAGCAACCAGAAGGATTCCGGCAACAACGCCGGCAGCAGGGCGGATGAGGCGAATGAGTCCGACGCGGAGGTGGAGGAGCGGGCCGCCTGATTGTCCGGCCGCCACGCCCGACGTCTTCTCCCGTCCCCGGCCCCCCTCGCTCGAGTTCGCGTTCGAACCGACCCGCCCCGACCGCTCGCACCCTACCGACCACGTTCCGGCTGAAAATTCTCCGTCCGGATTGGGAACAGAACCTCCATGAAGAACATCGTTTGGAAGCTGCTGCTCATACTCGTCATCCTCGGCCTCTGCGCGTACTTTGTCTATCCGCCGGGTGAGAAGATCCGCCTCGGCAAGGACCTGCGCGGCGGGGTGAGCCTGATCTACAGCATCAATATCGATCCCGACGAGAGCGATCCCCAGGCGATCATCGCGCAGACGATCTCCGTCCTGCAGGACCGGATCAATCCGCAGGGCGTCCTGGACATTTCCATGGAGCCGCTGGGCAATGACCGCATCGAGGTCGTGATGCCGCTGCCCAGCCCGGAAGTGCAGGAACTGCGCCGGGCGTATGAGAACAAGCAGCAGGATCTTCTTGCCCGGGCCCAGATCTCTCCCAGCCGACTCGATGCCGCCCTGCGGGCCAACGCCGCGCCGGCGGAGATCGGCGGTGAGACCGAGTCCGAGCGCGGCCGGCTGATCGCCGAACTGCAGGAGGCGTACAACGACATGCAGGCGCAGCGCGATGCGCTGCGCGAGGCGCAGGCGGCCGGTGAACTCTCCGCCGAGGAACTCGCCCTCATGGAGCAGCGGGCCGCCGAATCGATCATCGCCTACGAAGATCGACGCGAGCAGGTCCTGCGGCTGAGTCTGGAACGCTCCCGACTGATCCGGGTGCTGGGGCTGGAGCGGCAGGTATCGACCCGGCGGGAACGGGCGGCGGAGCGCGATGCGGATCTGCCCGCGCTGAGTCCCCGCGCGATCGAGCTGGCGAATCTCAAGGAGGAATTCCCCCATCTCCGCTCGGACCTTCAGGATCTGGTCGAGAGTTATGACGCCTACCAGAGCCGGCGGACGGCGCTGGATGACCCGGAGGATCTGAAGCGGCTTCTCCGCGGCGCGGGCGTGTTGAACTTCCGCATCGCGGTCCGCCCCGGCGCGGATGATGTGCCGGTCGATGATCTGCGCAATCAGTTCGACGAACGCGGTCCGGAGAACGTCGACTCGCCCGTCGCGCGGTGGCACGAGATCAACGATCTGCGGCAGTGGTACGAGACGCCGGAGCAGCTTGAGTTTCTCCAGCAGTTCCCCAGCGAGTTCTTCGAACAGCGCGATTTCGTCGCGGCGGAGCGCGACAGCCGGTACTACCTGCTGCTCTACCACACCCCGGCCAAGAGCATCACCCACGATCGCGCCCAGCGATGGAGCGTCATCGGCGCCAGCCGCGGCCTGGACCAGGCCGGTCGCCCGGCGGTCGATTTCCGGCTGGACAGCGCCGGCGGAGCGCTGATGAGCCGCCTCACCGGTCCGCACATCGGCGAACCGATGGCGATCGTCCTCGACGACGAGGTCTTCTCTGCCCCGACCCTGCAGGGACAGATCGCCAACCGCGGCCAGATCACCGGCACCTTCACGAGGCAGGATATCGACTACCTGATCCGCGTCCTCGCCTCCGGCGCGCTGCAGGCGCGGTTGAGTGAGAACCCGATTGCGGAAAATACGCTCGGTCCCTCGATCGGCCAGGACAACCTCGAACGCGGCATGAACGCGTTCGTGGTCGCCATCTTTGCCGTGGCGATCTTCATGATCATGTATTACTTCTTCTCCGGGCTGGTGGCGGTGATCGCCCTGTTCGCCAACGCGCTGATCATCTTCGGCGCGATGGCGATGATGCAGGGGACGTTCACCCTGCCCGGCCTGGCGGGGATCGTGCTCACCATCGGGATGGCGGTGGACGCCAACGTGCTGATCTACGAACGGATCCGCGAGGAGATGTTCGAGGGGGAACTCGATCTGCGCGGCTGTATCCGCCAGGGTTACAACAAGGCCCTCAGCACCATCCTGGACGCCAACATCACGAACCTGATCGTGTGTCTCGTGCTCTTCCAGACCGCGACCACGGAAGTCAAGGGGTTCGCGCTGACGCTGACGATCGGTATCTGCGCGACGCTCTTTACCTGCCTCTTCCTGACGCGGCAGATCTTCTACCTTTACACCGACTTCTTCAAGGTGCGCCGGCTGCCCATGCTGCCGACCATCGTTCCGGCGATTCACCACTTCCTGGAGCCGTCGATCAACTGGATCGGGTTGCGCCGGCTCTTCTGGACGATCAGTTCGATCGCGGTGGTCGGGTCGGTGCTGCTGGTCGCCTCCCGCGGCGTGGACATGTTCGATACCGAATTGCGCGGCGGGGTGGCGGTGACGTTCCATACGGTGGCCGAGGATCCGGATGATCCGGCCGGCCCGCGGCGCATGCTGGCCCACGTCGGCCCCGACAGTGTGGAGGCTCGTCTCCAGCAGGTGGCCGAGGAGACCGCCGATCCGGCCGACGCCCCCGATGATCGGGAGCGGATGCGCCGGACCGTGCTGCGGGAGTTCGCCAACGCGAGCATTCTGACCGTCGGCGATACCCGGCGCGACGCGGAGCGGGGGGTGCTGGCCAGCACCTTCCAGATCAAGGTGCCCAACCCGCGCGGCATGGACGATGATGCCCTGATCACCGATATCATCGTCGAGTCGATCGTGGAGACCTTCGGCGACGATCTCGATGTCACACCGCCGGTCCGCTTTGAGGGAACGGGAACCGACGAACTCGCGGAGTTCACCTTCCCGATCGAGCACGAGGAGCTGGGACAGAACATCGGTGATACCCGCGTGACCGACCGGGTGCCGGAGTACGTCGGCGGTGTCGCGGTTGTCCTGCGCAATATCGAGCCGCCGATTTCGATCGACGAGGCGGAGCGGCGCATCGCCCGGATGCGGTCCCAGCCGGACTTCTCCATGGCCGGGGGACGTGAGTCCCGGGTGATCGGCGTCGATCTCGCGGCGGACGGGGAGCGCGGCTTCCGGTCGCTGGTCATCGTCGTCAGTGATCCGAACGTGAGTTACCTGCGCAGCGGGTTTGAGATCTGGAACCGGCAGCTCGCCGAAGTGGAATGGCGGCTGGCATCCGAAGCGTTCTCCTCTCCTCCGAGTCTGGAACAGATCGCGAGCTTCTCGCCCGCGGTGGCCCGCACCCTGGCGGCGGCGGCCCAGGTCGCGGTGGTCGTCAGCCTGCTCGGCATTCTGATGTATATCTGGATCCGGTTCGGTTCACTGCGCTACTCGGCGGCGGCGATCGTGGCCCTGGTCCACGATGTCTGTATCGCGCTGGGCGTCCTCGCCCTGACGGCGTTCATCGCGCGAACCGCCCTCGGTAACCTGCTGCTCATCGACGAGTTCCGGATCGATCTCGGTGTGGTCGCGGCGCTCTTGACCATCATCGGCTACTCCCTGAACGACACGATCGTCATCCTGGACCGCATCCGCGAGAACCGCGGCAAGATGCCTCTGCCGACCGCGGAGACCGTCAATCGCTCGATCAACCAGACCATCAGTCGTACGGTGTTGACCTCGACGACCACCATCATGGCGGTGCTGATCATGTACTTCGCCGGGGGCAGCGGCATCCGGGTCTTCGCCTTTACGCTGCTGATCGGTCTGGTCGTCGGTACGTACAGTTCCGTCGCGATCGCCGCGCCGCTGGTCTTCAGTCATCGTCAGCCGACGCGGCGCGCCAGCGACGAAGAGCTCGATGAAGAGTTCGATAGGGATCGCGACCCGCTGGCCCCGGGTGAGGATGATGAGGGCCGTCCGGCCCTGACGTAGGGTGCCCGGCCGGTCTATCATGATCGAAGGGCAGGCGCGGATCGGCCGCGACTGGTCGTCAGTGATGGGTCGTCAGCGATGGGGTGTCTGTGATGGGGTGTCTGTGATGGAAGGTTGAGGTCGGGAGGTTGACGTTGGGAGGTATGTTTTCATGACCGCCGGAACGAAGATCTTCCTCGCGATCGTC
>SLDM01000527.1 GCA_007125255.1 Phycisphaerales bacterium | reverse complement strand
GGTGAACTCGTCGAAGGTCTGCTCCCAGCGTTCGCTCGGCCAGAGGTACTGGCACGTGCCGTCGGACGGACCGTACACCCCCGTGTAGAGGGTGCACCACTTTCGAAACCGCCCCCTCATGTAGAGCGGGGGACGGAAGAAACGATCGACCAAGGCCGGCAGGGTCTCCGAGGGTTGATCGAGCGCATCCAGCAGATACTGCTCCCGTTCCACGGTTCGGGTCAGTTGCGCGTGCTCCTTCCACTCGACTTCTCCCTGGTGGTTCGTGCACGCGCGGGCGTCGAGGACCCGCACCTCCCGGTCCGGCGCGAGCTGTACCGTCGCGTACTTCGCCCTTCGATCGACGATCAGCAAGTTGTAGGCCATGTGCGAGGGTACCCGCTTCAGCGCGTCGATCGCCTGCTCGGTCGTGCGGCAGGTTTCCAGGACGTAGCGCAGAATCAGCGGAATGGCGAAGCCATCCCCGACGGCCTTCCGCCCGCCGAAAGCAAGCGCGACGACAAGGCCATGTTCGTTCATCCCGTCGAGCAAGCCCCAGAAGCAGTCGGTCATGCCGATGATGCGCGGCCCCGTCCACGCGCTGAGCAGGTTGATCCCTTCGAAGAGATCCGGCGCGTAGTCGTAGTTCCGTACGAGCGCGATCTCCCGGTCGCGCTGGCCGGCGCGGGCCGGCCCGGTCTCTGGACCGGTGGCTGGTCCGGCTTCTGGTCCGGTTTCCGGGGGCGAACCGACCCAGACCGCCTGGGAACAACCGGCCATGAACGGTGTCGGGCGGTACAGCCCGAGAAACCGGGCCGCGGCGTCGCCCGCATCAAGCGTCTGGCAGAGCGCGTCGTAGAGCGGGAGCAGTTCGGGCATGGACTCACGAAGGGCGCGTCGGCAGCGGGCGAACGACGGCCGTTTCGCATCGCCTTCCCGGAGAAACCACCTTTCGTACGCCGGCCAGTAGGCGGTGAAGATGGTGCGCAGCCGCTCGTCCCCCGGGGCGAGGGCGGCGAGGGCGATGTACTCCGTCGGGTCCGGGCCGCGCGGAGGCGCGGGGTGATCGTTGGAGCCGGGACCATGCATCGTGGGGCCAGCATAGCAGAGTCTCCTGCGAGCTCCGGGCGCGGCACCGCGCGGTGAGAGGTGCAGGTGAAAGTGCCGATTCATGTCGAATTGAGTGCGAAAAACTGCCGGGGTCGTACAATGATGCGTTGCGGGGAGCCCCTTTTCCGTTCTTCCCGCGCTTCTGCCAGAGGATTCCGTCATGACCCAGGTGCTCGATCGACAAACGGTTCGGACCCGCAACCTGATCGGCGGCGAATGGGTGGGCGCCGCCTCCGGTGAGGAATTCGACATCCTCGATCCCGCCACCGACGAGACGATCGCCCGGGTGCCGCGTTGTGGCCGCCCGGAAACGAAGGACGCCATCGACGCCGCCGCGAAGGCGTTTCCCGAATGGAGCCGGACCACCGCACAGGAGCGTGGCCGGCTGCTGAGACGGCTCTACGAACTGATGATGCGCGATCAGGACCGTCTGGCGGAGCTGATGACGCGCGAACAGGGCAAGCCCCTCGCCGAAGCGAAAGGCGAAGTCGCCTACGGCGCGTCATTCCTGGAGTGGGCGGCCGAGGAAGGTCGGCGTTTGTACGGTGACATGATCCCCGCGAACTTCCCGGGGAAACGCATTCTCGTCCTGCGCCAGCCGGTGGGCGTCACCGCCTGCATCACGCCGTGGAACTTCCCCATTGCAATGATCACGCGCAAACTCGGCCCCGCGCTGGCATGCGGCAACACAATGGTCGTCAAGCCCGCCGAGGACACGCCGCTTTCCGCGATTGCCGTCGCGGAGCTTGCCGTCGAAGCCGGCTTCCCGCCGGGCGTCTTCAACCTCATCACCGGCAAGGCGGCGGAGATCGGTGAGGAGCTCTTCGCCAACCCCGCGGTGCGCAAAATCAGCTTCACCGGATCGACCGAGGTCGGCAAGATGTTGATCAGGCAGTCCGCCCAGAACGTTACGCGCCTCTCGATGGAACTCGGCGGACACGCGCCGTTTATCGTATTCGACGATGCCGATGTCGATGCCGCGGTGAAGGGCGCGATGGCGTCCAAGTACCGCAACATGGGGCAGACGTGCATCTGCGCCAACCGGTTCTACGTGCAGGATGGCATCTACGAGGCCTTTGCCTCCAGGCTGGCCGAAGAAGTCAACCGGATGAAGGTCGGCCGGGGATTGCAGGATGGCGTGCAGGTCGGGCCGCTGATCAACGATGCGGCGGTCGAAAAAGTCGAGAAGCACGTCGCCGACGCAACGAACAAGGGGGGCCGGGTGCGGGCGGGCGGGCAGCGCGTCAAGCTCGACGGGCTTACGAATCGATTCTACGCGCCGACCATCATCGATGATTTCACCCCGGAGATGCTGATCAATACCGAAGAGACCTTCGGTCCGGTCGCGCCGCTCCGCCGCTTCTCGAAGGAAGAGGAGGCGATCGGCTGGGCGAACGACTCGATCTACGGGCTGGCGGCGTATTTCTATACGCGCGATTCCAGCCGCCTGATGCGCGTCGCCGAAGCTCTCGAATACGGCATCATCGGCGCGAACGACGGCGGGCCGTCCACCGCCCAGGCGCCGTTCGGCGGGGTCAAACAGTCCGGCTACGGCCGCGAAGGCGGCCGGTACGTGATGGATGAATACACCGAGATCAAGTACGTCTCGTGGCAACTTTGATGAGCCGCCGCGGCGAAACCGGCAATGGGAGAAGCGGTGGGAAGCAATCGATCAACGGGCAATCGGATCGCTCGATGGAAATCACGGTCTCGCCGGGAATCACATGCTTGGACCCGATCTCGTCACTCTGGTTTTCTCCGCGCCTCAGCGCTGCCGTCGTTCTTTTCGAAAGTGAGTACTGAACAATGAGCAAGACCGATCAACTGTTGCAGCGCCGTGATGCGGTTGTGCCGCGGGCGGTGGCGCGGTTCGCCGGCACGTCCACCGCGGCCTCGGCCCGGGGCGCGGTCATCACCGATGTCGATGGAAAGGAATTCATTGACTTCGCCGGCGGCATCGGCGTGATGAACGTCGGCCACTGTGATGAGGCCGTCGTGAAAGCCGTGCAGGAGCAGGCGGCCCGGCTCACCCACGCGTGCATTCACGTTTCGACGTACGAACCGTATGTCGAGCTCTGCGAGAAGCTCGTCGAGCTCTTCCCCCATTCGGACGATCCGAAGGAGAAGACCAAGGCGATGCTGGTCAATTCCGGCGCGGAAGCGGTGGAGAATTCGATCAAGATGGCCAGACAGGCGACCGGCCGCCCCGCGGTGATCGCCTTCAGCGAGGGTTTCCACGGCCGGACGCTTCTCTGCGCGACGCTGACCAGCAAGACCGGCTACAAGGTCGGGTGCGGGCCGTTCGTGCCGGAGATCTACCGGCTGCCCTACCCGAATCATTTCCGCTACGGGGATGGACTCGATCTCAACGCGTTCATTGACCGCGAACTTCACCGGCTGCGCCAGGCGTTCATCAACATGGTCAGCGCTGAGGATGTCGCGGCGATCATCATTGAAGTGGTTCAGGGTGAAGGTGGATTCTGCACTGCCCCTGAACGCTATCTCAAGGGCCTGCGCGAGATCTGCGATGAACACGGCATCGTGCTGATCTTCGACGAGGTGCAGGCGGGTTTCTGCCGCACGGGCAAGTGGGCGTCCTACGACCACTTCGGAGTGAAGCCGGACCTCTCCCCGTGGGCGAAGTCGATGGGCGGCGGGCTTCCGATCTCCTGCGTCATCGGCAAGGCGTCGGTGATGGACCAGGCCCAGCCCGGCACGTGCGGCGGGACGTACGGAGGCAATCCGATTGCGTGCGCGGCGGCCCTGGCGACGATCCGGCGCATGGAGGAACTCAACCTCAACGACCGCGCGACGCAGATCGGCCGAATCGTGCACGAGCGCTTCAACCACATCAAGGAGCAGTGCGACTGGGTGGTTGACGTGCGCGGTCTCGGCGCGATGCAGGCGATCGTGTTCGGCGAGAACGGGGACAAGTCCCTGCCCGCACCGGCCATGGTACGGGAGGCCCTGGACCGGTGTATCGCGCGGGGCCTGCTGGTCATACCCGCCGGCGCGGCGGGGACGACCATCCGCGTGCTCTCACCGCTGGTCATCACCGATGAACAGCTCGAGCGCGGATTGGATATCCTCGAAGAGGAGATCATCAGGGCGGTGGACGCCCGAAAGACCGGTTCATCCGCACCGCCCGTCGCGGCCTCCCGGTAGGCGTTTCACCACGGATCTTCAAAGTCTGCCGGAAACGGTTTGTTCCCGAACGTGCCGGAACCGAAGCACGACCATCGAACCGCGTTGACCTCACTGAACTTTGCTCACACTCCACTGACCGACTCACCATGACACCATTCGCCATTGCCGGCCTTCAACTTCACCTCTCCGCGCAGCATCACAACCTCGATCACATCCTGGCGCGGATGGACACGATGATGTTCCTCTACCCGTGGGTGCAGATGGTTGTGGTGAGCGAACTGGCCACCTTCGGCGGTTTCACCGGCCACGCCCAGCCGCTGCCGAGCCCGGCGGAGGACGCCTACCGGAAGTTCGCCGAACGCCACAAGATCTGGCTGGTGCCGGGCACTTTGTTCGAGAAGTGCGGCGAGGTCGTTTACAACACCGCGCCGGTGATCGCCCCGAGCGGTGAAGTCATTGCGCGGTACCGCAAAATCTTTCCCTTCCTTCCGTACGAAACCGGGGTTGAACCGGGCGATGAGTTCTGCATCTTCGATGTGCCCGAGATCGGCCGGTTCGGCATGTCGATCTGTTACGACATGTGGTTCCCGGAAACCAGTCGTACGCTCGCCGCGATGGGCGCGGAGGTCATCATCCACCCCACCCTGACCAATTCGATCGATCGCGACGTGGAACTCTCGATTGCGCGCTCCACCGCCGCGACGAATCAGTGCTTCGTCATCGACATCAACGGTTCGGGTGACGGCGGCACCGGACAGTCGATCGTCGTCGGCCCGATGGGTGATGTGCTGTACCAGGCGGGCCACGGACAGGAGATGATCCCGATCGAGATCGATCTCGACCGCGCCCGGCGGACTCGCGAGGTGGGGCTGCGTGGTCTCGGCCAGCCGTTGAAGAGTTTCCGCGACCGGAAGATCGAGTTCGACGTCTACAAGGGTTGCGAGCGCTGCACGTCGTACCTGAACACGCTGGGGCCGCTGGCGAAGCAGCAGCGCGGGTCCCGGGCGGGTCTGGACCAGGCGCCGGTACCGCCGTCGGACAAACCCGGCGTGCCGCCCGCACCGGATGAACCGGCGCCGGCCCCGGCCAGTGCTTCACCACCTTCGTCGACGACCTCGCAGTCAATGCACGGTCAGTCACCACCCGCTGCCTACTGATTCGCAGCATCTCGTCAGATCGGCCCGACCGCCCAATGGAGGAATCTATTCATGTCCGGCCACGCTGCGCATTCCCCCACTCCCCGTCGCCCTCGACCACACCAGTACGATGCGGCGCAGCTTCGGCGCGATACGTGGAATGACCTGCAGTACCACTCGAACTGGTTGCGGGAAGTCGCGCAGCAGGGCGGCGCGATCGATGAACCGCGCAGCGCGGTCGCCGAGGAACTGGAGACGCTCCGCCATCTCGAAGTGTTCTGGGCGTATCCCGGCCCGGAAGCGCTCCGGCAGCTGAACCGTCTGTTTGACCGCAACCAGTTCGAAACGCTGGCCCACCAGGTCAAAGACATCACGCGCATGCTGATCAGCGATGCGTACCGTACGATCGGCTTGCGCGGCGAGGAGTCCTCGCAAGACTCACGCCGGTCGGCACACGGCCAGAACCAGCGTGATCATCGTCACCCGCACCACAGCGAATCCGGCATGGACCGCAATGCCGATCAGCGGCCATACTTCGAAGTGCTGTTCGTCGACGACATCGATGAGGAGGAGCACGAGCAGTTGCGCGACGCACTGCTGGATCTGCGGCGCGATGAGGATGAGTTCATCTACGATGTCGTCTTCGCGCGCAGCTTCGAGGATGCCGCGATCTCGATTCTGTTCAACCACACGATCCAGTCATGCGTGTACCGCTACAACCTGCGTTTCCGCTCGCAGAACGAACATCCGATCTTCCGGCGGTATCTGGAGATGATGCGCAGCGAAAAGCCCGCGCGGGTGTACGGTATCGAGCGCACGCTGGAGCTCGGGCGGGTCAGCAAGATACTTCGGCCGGAGTTGGATCTGTTCGTGGTCACCGATTCTGCGGTGGAAGATATCGCCGGTCGTCTGGGCAACACCTTTCGCCGCGTCTTCTACCGGCTCGACAACTACCTCGAGCTGCATCTGAGCATTCTCAAGGGCATCCGCTCCCGCTACGAGACGCCGTTCTTTGATGCGTTGCGCAAGTACGCCCAGCGGCCGACCGGGGTGTTCCACGCCCTGCCGATCGCGCGCGGGAAGTCAATTACGAACTCCCACTGGGCGAAGGATATGGGCAAGTTCTACGGCCCGAACATCTTTCTCGCCGAAACGAGCGCGACCAGCGGCGGCCTGGACTCGCTGCTTCAGCCCCACGGCGCCATCAAACGCGCCCAGGATCTCGCGGCCCGTGCATTCGGGGCGCAGCGGACGTACTTTGCCACCAACGGAACGTCGACGGCGAACAAGATCGTCGTGCAGGCGCTCGTCCGGCCGGGTGACATCGTGCTGGTCGCTCACGACTGTCATAAATCGCACCACTACGCCATGGTGCTCGCCGGATCGTACCCCGTGTATCTCGATGCGTACCCGCTGACGGAGTACACGATGTACGGCGCGGTGCCGCTGCGGGAGATCAAGCATCAACTGCTCGAACTGAAACGCGCGGGCAAGCTCGACCGCGTGCGCATGCTGCTGCTCACCAACTGCACGTTCGACGGCATCACGTACCACCCCGAGAAGATCATGCGCGAGATCCTGGCGATCAAGCCGGACATGATTTTTCTCTGGGACGAAGCGTGGTTCGGGTTCGCGGCGTTCAATCCCACGCTGCGCATGCGCACGGGCATGTACGCGGCGAAGAAGCTGCGGGAGGATTTCAAGTGCGAAAGCTACCGCGCGAAGTACCGGGAGTGGCGCGATTCGTTCGACAAGCTCGACCCCGACGATGACGCAACGTGGCTTGACCAGACGCTGATGCCCGATCCGGAGCAGGCGCGCGTGCGGGTGTACGCCACGCAGTCGACCCACAAGACGCTGACCGCGCTGCGGCAGGGCTCGATGATGCATGTCCACGACCAGGACTTCGAACAGCACGCCCGGGATGCGTTCAACGAGGCGTTCATGACGCATACCTCGACCTCGCCGAACTACCAGATCATCGCCTCGCTCGACGTCGGCCGCCGGCAGGTCGAACTCGAAGGGTACGAGATGGTG
>SLDM01000221.1 GCA_007125255.1 Phycisphaerales bacterium | reverse complement strand
GTGCAGCGGGCGGAGCGCTGCTCTACCATGTTCGCCGAGGAACCTGCTTGGACCACGGGTTTCGATCACGGGTTTCGAGCACGGGTCGTTCGGAACGGGAGGTGAGAGAACGGGCCGTGTGTGGCGGGCTGCTCTTCTTCCGCTGGTAGAGGAATCTCGGGATGGAGAAAAGTATGGAACGGTCAGCTGAGCTGGAAGCGGTCACGCATGTCCTGTGGACCGGTGGCTGGGATTCGACATTCCGGGTCCTGCAACTGTGCCTGAGTCAGAATCGTTCGGTACAACCGCATTACCTCATTGATCCCGAGCGGCTCTCCGTCAGCTACGAATTGCGAGCGATGGCGCGGGTGCGTCATCAGCTTACGCCCCGCCTTGCCTCCGGGGTTGCACTGCGACCAACCCGTTACGTTGATCTGCCCAGCATTCCCGAATCGGAGACCACGACCGCTGCTTTCGGACGCCTGAAACAGCAGGGCAAACTCGGGGGGCAATACGAATGGATCGCGCGGTATGCCGAGGCCAACCACCTCACGGGGCTGGAGCTTTCGGTGCACGTCGATGATCGCGCTTTCGTCTACATCAAGGATCAAATTGAGCCGTACGATGATCACGGATTTCCGAACAACCGGCTTTCCTCCGCCACCGGTGAACAGGACAGTGATCTGGCACGTGTGTTCGGCCGTTTGAGTTTCCCGCTGCTTCACATCAGCAAGACGGAGATGGAGGCGGAAGCAAGCAAGCTCGACGCGCAGGATCTCATGGCACACACGTGGTTCTGTCATCGTCCGCGCAACGGTCGACCATGTGGAATCTGTCTGCCGTGCTCCTTCGCGCTCGAGGAGGGGATGGGTCACCGCCTTCCGATCGCGGCCAGGATCCGTTGTCGCCTGAACACCTCTCCGCCGGGCCGGTATCTTCGCAGGACGGCGCGCCGGTGGTTGCGGTGACCCCATTCCCGACGACCCGTTTCCGGTGATCCAGTCGCAGTGACAACCCCCCGGCCCCGCAAGCGAGAGCCCGCCCGGGATGGTGACCGATCGGCTCACGCGCCGGCCATGCCGGTCTCCTCGCCACCGGACAACCGTTCCGCCTCCCGCTGACGCGCGAACTGCCCCACGTACAGATCGTGGTACCGGCCGCGCTCTCGTATCAGTTCATCGTGCGAACCCTGTTCAACCACCTCGCCGCCGTCGATGACGAGAATCCGGCTGGCGGCGCGAATGGTCGACAATCGGTGCGCGATGACGAAGGAGATCCGGCCGGAGAGGACCTTGTTGATGCCGTCCTGGATGAGCTGCTCGGTCTCGGTGTCGACCGAGGAGGTTGCTTCATCGAGAATGAAGACCCGCGGATCGGCGAGAACGGCCCGAGCGAGCGACATGAGCTGCCGCTGTCCGGTCGAGAGCCGGCTGCCCATCTCGCCGACGTCGAACTCATAGCCGCCATCCAGTTCGCGGATGAAGGTCTCGGCGTTGACGAGCCGCGCGGCCGCTTCGATCTCGGCATCGCTCGCGTCGAGCCGGCCGTAGCGGATATTCTCCCGGATCGTGCCGGTAAAGAGCACGGGCGATTGCAGCACGATGCCGAGGTTCGATTGCCACCAGTGCAGCGACCGTTCGCGGTAGTCGGTGTCGTCGATCAGGATCTCTCCCTCCTGCGGCTCGTAGAACCGCGCGAGCAGGCTGACGATGGTGCTCTTCCCGCCGCCGGTCGCGCCGACCAGCGCGATCGTCTCACCCGGTTCGACCGTGAGGTTGAATGAACGCAGGACCGGTTCATCCGGCTTGTACCAGAAGGAGACGTTACGGAACTCGATGCGCCGGACCGTGTCGGCGCACCCGTCCTCCGCGAGATTCGATGCACCCGCGGCCTGGTGGGGCGCGGTCGCCGCCATGCGCGATCGCACCTCCGCGCTGTCCTGGATCTCCGGCTCCGTGTCCAGCAACGTCTGGATCCGCTCCGCCGCGGCCTGGGCGGCCTGCAGGTCCGTGAACCGTCGGGCCAGCTCCTCGATCGGCATATGGAACAGCGCGGCGTACTGCATGAACGCGATCAGAACGCCCAGCGTGAGCGTGCTGTCCGGTCCGAGCACATCCACCCCGCCGCGCCACAGCGCGAGGCCCACGCCCAGGCTCCCGAGCGTGACCACAATCGGGAGGTACACCGCCGACTGCAGCGCGTTGCGCAGGCAGTGCTGGTGCATGGCGGTGGAGAGGGATCGAAATTCGTTCAGGTTCTCTTCCTCGCGCACGAGCGCCTTGGTGGTGCGCACGCCGCTGATCGATTCGCTGAAGCTTGCGGTGATCATCGAGTTCGTCCGCCGCATGTTGCGTGAGCTTGCCAGCAGCCTTTTCTGGAAGTACACGCTGGCGATACTGAGCGGGGGAACGATCACCAGGACCGCCAGGGCAAGCTGCCAGTTCAGCCAGAACATCGCGCCGGTGATTCCGAGCACGAGGAACGACCCCCAGACGAGGTCCAGTGTGAACCACGGCATGAGCGAAGAGAGCTTCGTCACGTCCGAGGTCAGCCGCGTCACCAGCCAGCCGACCGGGCGCACATCAAAGTACGAGAATGACAGCTCCTGAAGCCTGCGAAAGCCCTTCCGGCGCAGGTCGTAGGCGATTCCCGTGGACGTCTGGCCCGCCAGTTCGATGAAGAGCCAGATGCACGAACAGAGAAGAGCGCAGAGACCGAAGTAGAGAACCACGTACGTCCACAACCGGGGCGTCACGCCGCTGGCCATCGCTTCGTCGATGATCCACGCGGTGACCAGGGGCAGCATGACATCCACCGTCGCGACGGTCAGGCCGGCGCCGCTGAGCGCGAGCAGCTGCTTCCAGTACCTTCCGGCATGACGGAGAATGCGGCGCCACAGCGCAAAGTCGAGCTGCCGCGAGTACTCCTCTTCCTGAAAAGTCAGTTCGTGACTCATGGCGTGGTCCTGTCGGCTGGCGTTCCCCGCGCATCACCTTCCAGCGATTGTTCGCACTCGGCCGCCGCCTCGTGCTGCGCGCTCCACAGACGCCGGTAGAGTCCGGCGGCGTTCATCAATTCGGCATGCGTGCCCTGCTGCACGATCCGGCCGTGATCGAGCACGATGATCCGGTCCGCGTGCATGACGGTCGAGACGCGGTGGGCGATGAGGATTGTCGTGTGCCGACCCGCCCGTTCACGCAGCGCATCGAGAATGATGCTCTCCGTTCCGGTGTCGACCGCGCTGAGCGCATCGTCGAGGATGAGCACCGCCGGGTCCTGCAGCAGGGCGCGGGCGATGGCGACGCGTTGGCGCTGCCCGCCGGAGAGGGTCACGCCCCGTTCACCCACCAGCGTGTCGTACCCATGGGCAAACTCGGCAATCGACTCGTGAACCGCGGCGATCGTCGTCGCTTCGTAGATCTCTTCCTCGTGCGCGGTGGGCCGGGCGAGACGAAGATTTTCGCGCAGCGTCTTGGAATACAGGAAGGGCTCCTGCATGACCACGGACATCTGGCTCCGCGCAAACTTGCGATCCAGTTCTTTCAGTTCAAACCCGTCCAGCCGGATCGATCCCGCTTCGTAGTCGTACAGGCGCAGCAGCAGGTTCACGATCGTGCTCTTGCCCGATCCGGAGGGACCGAGGATCGCCAGAGACGATCCGGCCGGGACGCGGAAGGAGATCTCCTGCAGGACCGGCGAATGCTCACCGTGCGAGAACCGCACGTTCTCGAAGGTGATCTCACCGGTGAGCGGCTCGGCCGGCATCCCTTCACCATCTGCGGGGACCGACTCGCGCGGCTCGTGAAGGATCTCATCCAGACGGCTCAGGGCGACCTGCGCCTTGCCGAGATCGGTCAGGATCCGGCCCATCTGCCGCATCGGCCAGATGAACATCGTGACCGCAGTGATGAAGTAGAAGTACGCGCCGACCTGAAGCGTGCCCACGGCGATCCAGTAGGCGCCCGCGCCGATCACAAGCGACTTCTGGGCCATGCACAACAGGTCGCTGGTCGACCAGTACCACGCCATGAGCCGGTAGAGCCGGTAGTCGCAGGTGCGGTGTTCGGTATTGCGCTGGTCAAACCTCGCCTCCTCGTGATCCTGCCGGGCGAACGCCCGCACGACGCGGATGCCGGCGAGATTCTCCTGAATCCGCGCGGTCATGGACGCCTCGGCTTCGTCGGCCAGCCGGAACGCCTTTTTGACCCGCAGGAAGAAGAACGCGGAGAAGCCGACGATGACCGGCAAGAGCAGCACCGACAGGAGGGTCATGCGAACATCGATCATCAGCATCAGCGGAATCGGAACGAGCATCATGATGAGCGCGCGGCCGATCTCGACGACGTGGGTGTTCAGGAACGTGCGCAGCGTTTCCACGTCGGAGGTGCTGCGCTGGATCAG
Source organism: Phycisphaerales bacterium (assembly GCA_007125255.1). GTDB lineage: Bacteria > Planctomycetota > Phycisphaerae > Phycisphaerales > SM1A02 > SKZB01. The sequence continues at coordinate 3,107 of SLDM01000221.1, read as the reverse complement.
ATCGCCGGTCTCCGCGCGGTCGAAGAAGCGGCAGGGCAGGTGCTGGAGGTGGTCGTACACCCGTTCGCGCACGCGCTGGACGATCCGCTCGCACGCCGAAGCGGACAGACGGCTGCGAAGGTAGGTGAACGCGCCGGCGATCGCGGTCACGATCACGATCAGGACGGTCGGCAGCCAGAGGTTCCCGCGCAGAAATGCTTCCCCGCCGAGCACCTCCACCGCCCGGCGCGTGAAACCCGATGCGTCCTCGGCGCTCCCCGTCAGGACGCCGTCGATGATGATCTGCGGCACGAGCGGCGCGAGGTAGAGGAAGCACGAGGCAACGACCAGCGCGGCGATGGCGGAGGCGTACCGCAGCCGCTGACCTTCCATCAGTTGCCAGATCGCTCGAAACTGGGCGGACATGTGCTTCACGGAACGCGTTTCCTGATGGGAACTGCAGGCCGGTCTTTCAAACCGCTCCCTGATGCGGCAGGTTGCGACCATGTTTCACGAAAAAACCCGCTTCGGAGAGAAGCGGGTCGTTGGACTGTCGCGAGTCGAGCAGAATGTTTCAATTCAGCCGTGCGCAGTATTCACCCGCCTGGGTTCTCCTTGCCGGAAAGATCAAACTGGGGGGTGAACGTGGTCATCGGTGATGCTCCTCGATGGAAGAGGAGTAACCTACCCCGCCGAGACAGGAGGGGCAAGCGGCGGGAGTGAAAAATGTGAGTCTTCCGGAAGTCGGGGGGCATGAGAAAGGCACGGAGGCACGAAGAGAAAGTGACGGCGTGACGAAGTAACGAAGTGACAAGGGGATGATGGGACAGGGTGCCACGGCCTGAGGGCCGCAGGGAGTCGGCCGTGCGAGATGGAGGACGATTACCAAACCGAGGTACAACGTCGGTCGGACCCCTCGACCCCTCGACCCCTCGATGCCTCCCCTCCGTGCCTTCGTGCCTCCGTGCCTCAGCCCCATCAGGCCGGCAGATCGAGACGGGCCATCAGAGGGCCATCAGAGGGCCATCAAAGGGCCACAGAGGGCCGCCAACGACCGCCGGATTCTGCGTACACTGATGGCATGACGCAAGCCGCACCGCTGATCGCACTCAACGTGGGGAACACCCGGACGCAGCTCGGCCGCTTCGAGGAGGGACGGCTCGCCGCCACCGAGCGGTTCGAAAACCGGAATCTGCCCGACCTGGTCCAGCAGGTCGTCGCGTGGTGGCGCGAGATGGATGGCGCCTCCGGCCGCTCGATCGTCCTCGCCTCGGTCAACGATGAGCTGGCCAAACGGCTGATTTCCGCCATCGAGGATCAGCTCTCCGTCGAGGTCTACCGGGTGGGGGAGGACCTTCCGGTACCGATCGGGCAGCAGCTCGATCCGGAGACCCTGACGGGGGTGGATCGACTGCTGAACGCCGCCGCGGCGTACGACATTCTCGGCCAGGCGTGCGTGGTGATCGATGCCGGTACGGCGGTGACGGTCGATTTCGTGGATGGCGAGGGCACGTTTCATGGCGGGGCGATTGCCCCGGGCGCCCGCCTTCAGCTTCAGGCGCTGCACCAGTTCACCTCGGCGCTGCCGGAGATTGACTTTCGGGCGCCGGAGAACGAAGCGTTCGGCCGCAACACCGCCGAAGCGATGCTGCAGGGCGTTTTCTTCGGTATCCGCGGCATGGTCTGGAAGCTCGTCGAGCAGTACGCCGACCGGTACGGCGCGTACCCGACCATCGTGGCGACGGGGGGCGATGCGGAGCTGCTCTTCAAGGACGATGAACTGATCGAGCGGGTCGTGCCGGAGCTCACCCTGCTCGGGATCGCCGCGTGCGTGAAGCAGGCGCTGCGGTCAGCCGATGAAGAAGAACAGGGCTGAGCGAAGAAGAGTGGCGGCACGGGCAACCATCCTGACCGCACGCGGGCCGGGCGCGATTGCGTTGCTGCAAATGCATGGTGCGTGTGAGCGCGAGGTGCTCGCGCCGCTCGCGAAACTGACCGGCTGCGCCGACTGGCCGCTCGGCCGGCTGCGTTTGGCCCCGTTTGCTGATATTGACGAGGGGCTTGCAGCGCGGCTGACGCCGACGGTGGTGCACCTCATGCCGCACGGCGGGCCGCGGGTGGTGCAGCGTCTGCTGGAATGGCTCGCCGCGCAGGGCGTTCAGGTGGTCCGGAGTGAAGGGGTCGCGGCGCGGAGTCTGTACCCCGAAGCGGAGAGCGAGCGGGAAGCCGAAGTGCTGCGGGCCGTCTCCCGGGCCGCCAGTCCCGCGGCCATCGATTCGCTCCTGGCTCAGTCGGCGTTTTCTTTCGAGCCGCAGGAGGTCACCGACGAAGATCGGGCTCGTTCGGCGCGGTTGAACCGGCTCATCGACCCGCCACTGGTGGTTCTGGCCGGCCCCCCCAACGTGGGCAAGAGCACGCTCAGCAACGCGCTGGTCGGTCGTTCGATGTCGATCGCGCTCGATCAGCCGGGGACGACACGGGATTACACGGCCGCGATGATCGAGCTGCGCGGTCTCGTGGTGCGCTGGCACGACACGCCCGGTCTGCACGAGACGAGCGACAGGATCGAAGCGAGGGCGATCGAACTCTCGAAGCGCCTGATGGAGGTGGCGGACCTGCTGATCGCCATGACCGATGCGGATCACGAATGGCCCGATCTGCCGCGAGCCGCCGATCTGCGCATCGCGAACAAGGCGGATCTCCGGCGGCGTGACGACGCGGATCTTTCGCTCGCGGCCGCCACCGGCGAAGGGGTGCCGGATCTGGTGCGGCGGGTTCGCGATGCCCTGGTTTATCCCGGCGATGAGGCCGCGGCCGCGAGCCGGCCCTGGCTCTTTGAGAGCGCGATCTCCCGCCCACCCGCACGCCCACCCGCAATGTAGTTCTTCGCCGGCCTTCGCCGGCCTTGGCACCGTGGTACATGCGAGACCACGCCGCGTGACTGCGCAGGAGAAATCGGGCGACCTTTCGATGCCTCGACGCGGCCGGTACAATGCCCTTTTCATCATCCGCTGGAAGTGAACGAAACCCGAATTGAGGAGATCCATGCTTCGAGTTCGCCCCTTTGCCGCTCTGCATCCGCCCGCCAACAAGGCCCCGCGCATCGCGTCCGTGCCGTACGACGTCAT